>NZ_JAFMKL010000055.1:0-11573 GCF_017852955.1 Vulcanococcus sp. DEBay_Sum22DG08_74 | reverse complement strand
GCAGGCTGTTCTGCTGGCTGTAGTAGGGGGTGTAGTTGTTCTCCTGAATGCTCTCTTTCAGGAACTGCTCACCCTTGGGGGAATACAGGAAGCGAGCCACAGCGGCCACATCCACGGAGTATTCCTGCTGAAGACCAGCCTGGAGCTGATCTTTGGACCAACCGGACAGGTCGGAGAGGTTGCGAGGAACGGGGTTGTCGATCACCTCGTTACCGCCCAGGGGCAGCAGGGTGTTGGAGCGAACGAAACCGTTGCTCACCGTCCGGGCGGTCTGGGTGGGAAGACCGGAAGGCTGGATGAAGGTCGGAGCGCCGAAGCCGACGCCGGACTGATCGGAGTTGATGGTGGTGGGGCCGTTCTGAGGGATGGCCTGCGCAGACAGGCCTGCCATCAGGAAACCAACGCCAGCCAAGGGAAGGAGTGCCTTGCGCATGGGTTTGCAGAGGAAGACATCCCCGGTATGGCGAGTCCCGTGGGACGCGACACGGCAACTCTGGTTTGTTTTAAGAATCGGCTGCGTAAAAAACAAACTCAGCCGCCCTCAGCCCACTGGGTATCGCCCGCGCCATCCCCCACCAGCGCGCAGAGCCAGCCGCCGGACTCCAGGCAAAGCGAGGGGGGCTTGAGGCCCCGTTGCAGGTGGATTAACTCCTGCTTGGTGTCATCCCAATACCAATGGCGCAACTCCTCCGCGATGGAGGACGCCATCCACTTAATCGCCGCCTCCTTGCGCACCCAACTGCGCAACACCTGCAGGCGACGCGCCTCCGCCGGCAGCGCCAGCAACGCCTGGTTCTCCTCAGGCGGGAAAAAACGCTGGGCCAACAGGTCCGCCTGCAGCACGCGGTCGCGGCGCTCCAGGTCCACCCCCACCGCCCAGGGGGACCAGGCCAGCAGGAGTTGCTCACCGCTATGGCTCAAGCTCACAAATCCCCAGCCCGCCTCCAGCCGCGGCGCCTCGCCAGGGGGGCTGCAGAGGGGAATGGACTCTGCAGAGACCGCAAACAAAGCAGCCAGGCGGGCGCGGAGCTGCTGGCGGCTGGAGCGATATCGGGGCTGGAGCGCAGCGGGCAAGGCCGCACACCACAGCTGCTCCTGGGGGGACAGGCCTGCAGCAGAGGGCTGCGCCAGCGGGCTGAGCCAGAGCTGGGGCGCCTGCGCTGGCAGTCCTTCTAGGCTCCCGCCAGTTGAACCCTCACCCCCCATGGCCCTGCAGGTCGGAGACGTCGCACCGGAATTCAGCCTGCCTGATCAAAGCGGCAACAGCGTCAGCCTCAGCAGCTTCCGGGGGCAGCGGGTGGTGATCTACTTCTATCCCAAGGACGACACTCCGGGCTGCACCAAGGAAGCCTGCAACTTCCGCGATCAGTGGGCCAGCTTTGAGAAACACGGCATCGCGGTGCTGGGGATCAGCAAGGACGGCGCCACCAGCCACAGCAAATTCATCAGCAAGTACGACCTGCCCTTCACCCTGCTCAGTGACGCTGAGCCCTGCCCCGTAGCCGCGAGCTACGGCAGCTACGGCCTCAAGAAATTCATGGGCCGCGAGTACATGGGCATGATGCGCCACACCTTTGTGGTGGATGCCGAAGGAAAGATCGAGAAGGCTTACCTCAAGGTGAAGGCGGCCTCGATGGCCGACGACATCCTTCAGGACCTCGGCCTCAGCTGAGCTGATCCAGGGCCTCCAGACACAGCTGAGGGGCCACAACCAACGGACTCGGGTTCAACCAGGGGGCCAGGCGCTGGGCGTCGCCGCCGGTCAGCCAAAGCGTGCAGCCGTCCTCCAGCTGCTCCATCGCCTGATTGACCGCACCGACCATGGCCTGCAGACAGCCCACCTCCATGGCAGCGGCGGTCTCCCTCGGCCAGGGCGGCAGGTTCTCGGCGTCGGGCTGGGTCAGCGGCAACTGCGCGGTTCCCTGATGCAGGCTGCGCAGCTGCAGCGCGAGGCCCGCGCTCAAACGGCCGCCAGCAAAGCGTCCCTGCTCATCCACCAGGGTGAGACTCAAGCTGGTGCCGGCATCGACCACCAGCACCGCTCCCTGCTGCTGCCGCCACGCCCACCAGCCCGCCAGGGCGCGATCAATGCCAAGCCAGGCGGGGGCTTCGGCCAGGGGAACCTGCTCCAGCCGCAAGCGCTGCGCCTCTGGCAAGGCCAAGGCAGCAGGGAGAGCACCCACCGCGGCCCAAGCCCGCAGTGGCGGCGCCGACCAAGCCGGGTCTGGATCCGGGGGCGGACTATCCCAGCAGCGCAGGCCCGAGGGCGAGCGCTCCGCCCAGTGCCATCGGCTGTTGCCCACCAGCAACAGCTCGGCCATTTAGATGCCCTCGCCGGCCATCCCGGGCAGGTGAATGCCGCATTCCTGCTTCAGACCGCCAAAGCGGGTGGCCCGTCCGCTGGTGCTGCCGTCATCGGGGGCACTGGAGTGCCAGTCGCCGACCGTCGAGTAGCCCTTATCGAACAGAGGGTGCTGGGGCAGGCCGTTCTCCTGCATGTAATAGAAGACGTCGCGGTTGTTCCAATCCAGCAAGGGGCGCAGGGCCCAGCGGCCACGGACCAGCTGGACGGGCTCCATCGCTTTGCGGTGGTCGGTCTGGCCGCCGCGGACACCACTGGCCCAGCAGGTGACCTTGAGGTCGTTGAGCGCCCGGTCCAGGGGCTCGACCTTGCGAATGCGGTGATAGGTCTCCAGGTCTTCCACCTGACCGGTTTCCCAAAGGCGGCCATGGAGAGCCTCCATGCGCGCTGGACTGACACCGGACTGGGCCACATGCAGCTTGAGGCCCAGGTGCTCCACCAGCATCTGGGAGTACTGATAGGTCTCCGGGGGCAGATACCCCGTGTCCACCCAGATCACCGGAACCGGGCGCTCCAACTGACTGACCAGGTGGAGCGAGACCGCAGCCTGAATGCCAAAGCTGGTGGTCAGGGCGAAGCCATCACCAAAGGTCTCCAACCCCCAACGCATGCGCTCAAGCGCACTCAACGACCGCAGCTGCTCACAGGCCTGCTGGGTGTCGAAGCTGGGCGCGGAAGGGTTGGCAGACGTGGTCATCGCACCATCTTCCAATGTGGGGGGAGATGGTTAGGGTTCGCCCTGGTCTTCTTCCCCACCGTCTGCCGTGCCCCCATCCGAGGTTGAGCCCGCAGCTGTTGTGGTGATCGGCGGTGGTTTCGGCGGACTCAACACCGCTCTGCAACTGGCGGCCTCCGGTGAGCACCCCTCGGTGCTGCTGCTGGAGCCCCGGGAGCACTTTCTGTTCTTACCCCTGCTCTACGAGCTGCTCAGTGGGGAGCTGAAACGCTGGGAAATTGCCCCCCGCTACCGGGAACTTCTGGCGGGCTCCGGTGTGGTCTGGATCCAAGAGCGGGCCAGCCGCATCGACCGCAGCCGCCGCACCATCACCACTGATCGCGGGCGCGAGCTGCCCTACAGCCAGGCCGTCATTGCCAGCGGGGGACAACTGGAGACCTATGGGATCCCGGGAGTGCGCGAGCACGCCATTGGATTTCGTGACCTGGAGGACGTCGAGCAGATCCAGGGCTGGATTGCGCGACTCAAAACCAAGCAGTCGCCGCTGCAGCGGATCGGGATCGTCGGCGCTGGAGCCAGCGGCGTTGAGCTGGCCTGCAAACTCGCGGATCTGCTGGAGGGCAGCGCCATCCTCGAGCTGGTGGAGCAAGGTCCAGAGCTGCTGCCCATCGCCAAGGCCTTCAACCGGGAGCAGGCCCGCAAGGCACTCCAACAACGGGACATCCGGCTGCGCCTGAATACCCGAGTGGCCAGCGTCGATGCCACCGGCCTGCAGCTGCAGCGGCTGGGGGATGGGACCAACAGCACCGAAGCCCTGCGCTGCGATGGGGTGATCTGGACCGCGGGCCTGGCCGCCAGCGTTCCGGAACTGCAGCCCCCGCTTCCCCTGGACCCGCGGGGCAGGCTGAAGTGCGCCCCCTCCCTTCAGGTGCAGGGCAGCGAAGACCTCTTTGTCCTGGGGGATGCCGCGGCCTGCCCGGACTCCTGCGGTGCGCTCTATCCCGCCAACGCCCAGGTGGCCTACCAACAGGCCAGCTGCATCGCCCGCAACCTGCAACGGCTTCGGCTTGGCGCCCCCCTGGAGGACTTCGCCTGGAACGACCTGGGGGAAATGATGGGCCTGGGGGTCGGCCAAGCCAGCCTGACCGGCATGGGAGTGACCCTGGCCGGCCCCGCCGCCTTTCAGCTGCGGCGCCTGGCCTACCTGGCGCGCATGCCCGGACTCCCCCAACAGCTCAAGGTGGCCGGCGGCTGGCTGGCGAACTGGCTATGAGCACACCCAGCGGCCTGTTGCTCGATGCCATGGGCACCCTGATTGGCCTGCGCCAGTCGGTCGGTGAGAGCTATGCCGCCGTGGCTGAGACCTTCGGCCTGACGATCGCCCCGGAGGCCATCAATGGCGTCTTTGCCGGTCTCTTTCGCCAGGCACCTGAGCTGGCCTTCCCTGGGCTCAGCGGTGAGGCACTGCTCGAGGCGGAAGAGCGCTGGTGGACCACCCTGGTCGCCCAGGTCTTCGCAGCCTGCGGCCACGAGGGTCCGCTGCCCGAAGGCTTTGGGACAACCCTGTTCCAGCACTTCGCCAAGGCTGACCCCTGGCTGGTCTACCCCGATGTGCGCGAGAACCTGCAGCGCTGGCAGCAGCGGGGGCTGAAGCTGGCGGTGGTCAGCAACTTCGATCAGCGCCTCCTGCCACTGCTCGAGGCCCTGGAGCTCAGTCCTTTGTTGGATGCCGTCGTCGTCTCCTCCGTGGTCGGAGCCGCCAAACCCAGTCCCCTGCCGCTGCAGGCTGCCCTGCAGCAACTGGAGCTCCCAGCCGAGCAGGTCTGGCACATCGGCGATAGCCCCGAGGACCAGGCCAGCGCCGCGGCCGCGGGGATCCGCTGCCTACTGATCAAGCGCGCGAAACCGAACGGCACCCCTTGAAGCAATCCGCGCTCATGGGCCGCACCGCCGGCTTGCGGCCCGCCCAGACCAGACGCCTCGAGCGGCTCAGCCACCGGCGTCATCCCGAGAGCGCCGGGGTGGACTGGATCAGTCTCCAGCGCCTGGCGGCCGAAAGCGCCGAGCTGGACCTGCCCCTGAGCCTGGTGCTGGATGAGCGGGGGCTCTGCCGCTTGCTCTGGGTGGGCCCCCTGGAGCAATCGGGCCGGCTGCTCGAGCGCCTGCCTGGCGGCCCCCGCAGGCAAGGCAATGCCCTGCGCCTGATCACCTGCGTGGGGCGGGCCAAACACCTCGAGCCCCAGGGCCATGAGGCCGTCGTCGGGCTCGATCTGCAGCCGGGGTTCTGGCTGCGTTTCGGCAACAGTCCCCAGGCCGGCGGCCGCTGGCCAGCCGCCGCCTTCAGCCCCAGCTCCGATCCCCACTGCCCCTGGCAGCCCCTGGAGCAGGACGACCTTGCGGTGCTCTGTGAGCTGGCGCCGCCCGAGCCCCAACAGACCACGCCGGCCCGGGCGCTGGCGGGCCAAGAGCAGGTGCTGCTGCTGGTGCTCAGCCCCAGCGATCCGGAGGATGCCCGACGTGAAATCGCCGAGCTCGAGGGACTGGTGCGCAGTGCCGGCGCCAAGCCCCTGGGGCTGGTGGTGCAGCGCCAGTCCAACCGCAACGGCCAGAACCTCTGGGGCGAAGGCAAGGTGCAGGAGGCGGCGCTGGAGGCCCGGCGTCTCGGCGCATCGCTGGTGGTGACCGATCGCGAACTCACCCCGGCCCAGGCCAGGACCCTGGAGGCCCGGCTCGAGCTGCCCGTCAGTGACCGCAGCGAGCTGATCCTCGACATCTTTGCCCAGAGGGCCGCCAGTTCCGCCGGCCGGCTGCAGGTGGAGCTGGCGCAGCTGCGTTACCGCCTGCCGCGGCTCGCGGGCCGGGGCCTCTCGCTCTCGCGGCAGGGGGGCGGGATCGGCACTCGAGGCCCAGGGGAAACGCAACTGGAGAAAGACCGCAGGGCCATCGCCCGCCGGATCGACAAGCTGCAGCGGGATGTGCAGAAGCTGCGGGAACACCGGGCTCGGCTGCGCAGCAACCGCCGCACCCAGCGCCGCCTCGCCCTGGTGGGATACACGAACGCCGGCAAAAGCTCCCTGTTGAACGCCCTCAGCAAAGCGCCGCAGCAGGAGGCGGTGCTGGCGGAAAACAAACTCTTCGCCACCCTCGATCCCACCACCCGCCGGATCGTGCAGCCCAACCCGGATGGGGGAGCCCCGGCGCACCTGCTCCTGACCGACACGGTGGGCTTTATCCGGGACCTACCGCCGCCGCTGGTGGAAGCCTTCCGCTCCACCCTCGAAGAAACCCTGGATGCCGATCGACTGCTGCTGGTGGTGGACCTCTCCGACCCCGGCTGGTGCGAGCAGCTCAGCACCGTCCACGCCATCCTCGATCAACTCGGCAGCGATGTCCCGCGGCAACTGATCGCCAATCAAATCGACCGCTGCCCCAAGGCCGCGATCGATCAGGCCAAAGCGCTGGACCCCCAGGTGCTGTTCGTCTCGGCCACCGGCGGGCTTGGGCTCGAGCACCTCAAGCGCAGCCTTTTCGCCTGAGGTCCGTCAGGCCCCGCTGCAGATATGCCACCATTTTTGCCTCCAACCGGCCACGGCCATGCCTCTGCAGCTCGGCGACACCGTTCCCGATTTCACCCAGGACTCCCAACTGGGTCCGATCAACCTCTACGACTTCGCTGGTGACAGCTGGGTTGTGCTGTTCTCCCACCCCGCGGACTACACCCCCGTCTGCACCACCGAGCTGGGCGAGGTGTCCCGGCTGCGCTCCGAGTGGGACAAGCGCAACGTCAAGACGATCGCCCTGAGCGTCGATTCCGCCGAGAGCCACAAGGGCTGGATCTGCGACATCAACGAGGTGCAGAAGACCACCGTTGACTATCCGATCCTGGCCGACGAAGACAAGAAGGTGAGCGATCTCTACGGGATGATCCATCCCAATTCGCTCAACAACCTGACGGTGCGCTCGGTGTTCATCATCGACCCCAACAAGAAGCTGCGCCTGCAGATCACCTACCCCGCCAGCACCGGCCGGAACTTCAACGAGATCCTGCGGGTGATCGACTCCCTGCAACTGACCGACCACCACCAGGTGGCCACCCCGGTCAACTGGACCGACGGTCAGGACTGCGTCGTGGTGCCCTCGATCCCCACCGACGAAGCCCGCAGCAAGTTCCCCAAGGGCGTGACCGAGATCAAGCCCTACCTGCGCATGACTCCGCAACCCAACAAGTGACAGTGAGTCGCTGAACCCTCGTCAGGGTCCTCGGCCCCCGGGAGAATTCCCGGGGGCTTTTGTCTGCGCATGCGGGTCTTGGGACTGATGAGCGGCACCAGCGCCGATGGCGTTGATGCGGTGCTCGCCAGCTTCAGCGGCCCCATCAGGCGGCCCCGCTGGCAGATCCACAGCCGTGCCTCCCTGCCCTACCCCGAAGCCCTGCGGGCTCAGATCGTGGCGGTCGGCCAAGGGCAACCCACCACCGCCGCGGAGCTGCTCGAGCTCGGTGAAGCGCTGACGGAGGTGCAGGCCCAGGCCGCCCTGGCCTGCGACCCCGAGGGCAGCGCCCAGAGGGTGGGCTGCCATGGCCAGACCCTCTGGCACCGCCCCCCCAGCGGCGAGCGCGCCGGCAACAGCTGGCAACTGCTGCACGCGCAACGCCTGGCCTGGCGGCTGAGGACGCCGGTGGTGTTTGACTTCCGCGCCGCCGACCTGGCCCTGGGCGGCCAGGGCGCACCGCTCGTGCCGGCGGCCGATGCCGCCTTGCTTCCCCCGATCGGCGGCTGGCGTGCCCTGCTGAACCTCGGGGGCATCGCCAACCTGACCCTGCTGCCGCCCCGCTCCGGCCCCGACCGCCAAGCAGCGGTGCTGGGTTGGGACTGCGGCCCCGCCAACAGCCTCTTGGACCTGGCGGTTCAACACTTCAGCCAGGGCGAGCGGAGCTTTGATGCCGGCGGTGCCTGGGCGGCGGAAGGCCAGGCCGATGAAGCCCTCATCACCCGTTGGCTGCAGGAGCCTTATTTCCAAAGCCAACCGCCCAAATCAACGGGCCGCGAGCTCTTTGGCGCAGCCGACCTCCAGCGGCGCCTGGAGCAGCTCAATCCGCTCCAGCCCGCTGACGCCCTGGCCACCTTGACGGCCTTCACGGCGGCGGTGGTCGCGCAGGACTTGCGGCAGGCCCCTCCGGCCCTGGAGCTGCTGGTGGCGGGGGGCGGGGCACGCAACGCCACCTTGATGCGGGAACTGCGCCGCCGCTGCCGCGGCCTTTGCCTGCGGCCCCTCGCTGAGCTGGGCATTGCCGACAGCGACCGGGAGGCCCTGGCCTTTGCCCTGCTGGCCTGGTGGCACGGCCTGGGCGCCAGCGGCTCGCTGACGTCGGTGACCGGGGCCTCGCAGCCCTCCGTTCTCGGGCTCTGCGCCGAGCCACCGGGGCTCAGGCACCACCCCTGAGATCAACTTCCGTCGCGAAGGATCGGCAAGAGCCGATGCGATTTATAGGGTGAGAGGGTCCGGCCGCAGAATCCATGAGTTCCGGCAATGCCCCCGCGCTCTATGAGCGCATCCGCAGCGATCAAGACCTCACCCAGGAGCTCTTCCGGCAAGCCCTGCAGGATCCCTCAGGCACCCTCAGCCGCATCTGTGAACTGGGGCAGAGCTGGGGACTCCCGGTGAGCCGCGACGACGTCAAAGCCCACTTGGCCAGCGTCGAAGACCCCGACACCAAGCAATGGCTGCTCAAGGCCCGCGGCGGACTCTGAACGGTTGCGCTGGGGCCGGCGGTCTTCCCCCATCCAACTGAAGAACAGCCAGTAGCTCACGATCGCGAGGCCGGCGGCCACCACCAGGGCCGCCACCTGCTCGAGTCGCTTCACCATGGCGGTCGATGCAGTCAGGAACCTCCAGTCTGCAGGGCTGATCGGCCTGCAATCGGCCGGAGGGAGATGATGTCGGTACGACCCAGGGCGTCAGCCCGAACCGGCGCCCTCTACCAATACCGCCTTGCTTCGCCTCGAACGCGTCTCCAAGATCTATCCCACGGGCGAGGTGCTCCGGGATGTCACCTGGGAGGTGAAAACCGGGGACCGCATTGGCCTGGTCGGCGTGAATGGCGCCGGCAAATCCACCCAGATGCGGATCATTTCTGGGCTGGAGGAACCCAGCAGCGGACAGGTGGTGAAGCAGGGGGAACCCCGCATCGTTTACCTGCAGCAGGAATTCGACGTTGACCCGTCGCGGACGGTTCGGCAGGAGTTGTTCCAGGCCTTCGGCGAAGCCGCCCAGGTGCTCAACCGCCAGCGTCAGGTGGAAGAGGAGATGGGCTCTGAGCAGGCCGCCAACGACCCCGACCACCTCGATGCCCTGATCCATGAACTGGGCCGGCTGCAAAGCCGCTTTGAGGGACTGCACGGCTACGAGCTCGACGCCCGCATCGACAAGCTGCTGCCGACCATCGGCTTCAGCCCCGAAGGAGCTGAGCAGCTGGTGGGGGATTACTCCGGGGGCTGGCAGATGCGCATCGCCCTGGGCAAGGTGCTGCTCCAGGAGCCCGATCTGCTGCTGCTGGACGAACCAACCAACCACCTGGATGTCGAGACCATCCAGTGGCTTGAGGACTATCTGATCGGCCAAACCTGCCCGCTGGTGGTGATCAGCCACGACCGAGCCTTCCTCGATCGGGTCTGCAACCAAATCGTCGAGACCGAACGCGGCGTCTCCCGCAGCTACCTGGGGAACTACAGCAACCACCTCGAGCAAAAGGCCCTCGAGCGCGAAGCCGGGCAAGCCGCCTTTGAGCGGCAACAGAAGGAACTCGCCACCCAACAGGCCTACATCGATCGATTCCGCGCCAGCGCCACGCGATCCACCCAGGCCAAGAGCCGCGAAAAGTTGCTGGACAAGGTGGAGCGGATTGAGGCACCGACTGAGAGCGTCAGCGGTCCTCGTTTCCAGTTCCCGCCCGCTCCGCGCAGCGGCCGTCTGATCGCCGAGATCAAGGACCTGAGCCACAGCTATGGCGAGCAGATTCTTTTCTTAGGGGCCAATCTCGAGATTGAACGGGGGGACCGGATTGCCTTTGTCGGACCCAATGGGGCCGGCAAGTCGACGCTGCTGCGCCTGGTCATGGGCATCGAGACGCCCGACGAGGGCTCAGCCGGGCTGGGGGAGCACAACGTGATCGCCAGCTACTTCGAGCAGAACCAAGCCGAGGCGCTCGACCTGAGCAAAACGGTGATCGACACGATGTTCGAAGCCGTTCCGGACTGGACCCAAACCCAGGTGCGCTCTCTGTTGGGCAGCTTCTGCTTCAGCAATGACGCGGTCTTCAAGGAGGTGGGCAAGCTCAGCGGAGGCGAGAAGGCTCGGCTGGCCCTGGCGTTGATGTTGCTGAGCCCCTGCAATCTGCTGGTGCTCGATGAGCCAACGAACCACCTGGACATCCCGGCCAAAGAGATGCTGGAAGGCGCTCTTCGGGACTACGAGGGGGCCGCTCTGGTGGTCAGCCACGACCGCTATTTCATCTCCCGCGTGGCCAACAAGATTGTCGAGATCCGCGACGGCGAATTAGTGGTCTACCGCGGTGATTATGCCTACTACCGCGAGAAGAAAGCCGAGGAGTCCGCAGCCGCCCAGGCCGCCCTCGAGGCCGCCGAACAGGAGGCCAAGCGCAAGGCCAAACGCGACAAACAGAAAGCGAAGGAAGCCGCCCGCAAATCCGCTGCCTGACTGGGATCAGGCCCAAGAAAGAGCAACTCAAGCGAAGAAATACCTAACGCATAAACTTCACAAAGCACTAGGCAGGATGACTCATTCTTCTAGGGGTTATTGAACGGTTGTGCATAGGCTGTTAAGGCCCATCGAGAGCCGGCCATGGACCCCCTGTTCAACGCAACTCCATCGGCTTTTCCTCGGGCCCACGCCACCTCCGGTGTCCCAACCCGAAGCGAGGGGGATCCGGTGAGCAGCTACTTCGAATGCATCACGGCCTGCTCGGTGGATGACGGCGAATGCGTGACCCAATGCGTTGAGGTGCTGCGCGAGCAGCAATGACGCCCTAGCGCTGCATCAAGGTCGAGAGCTCGACGGGGGTCACGCGGACCTCCAGACGCTGGCCATCTCGCTCCAGCTCCAGCAGCAGCGGCCGGCCCACGCCATGGCGACTGACCACCTGGATCAGGGCCGCCGGATCAGCCACGGGTTGCCCCGCCGCGGCCACCACCACATCGCCAGCGCGGACCCCAGCGCGAGCCGCTGGCCCGCCGGGCATCACGCTGCGGACCTTGGCCCCGGCAGAAGCGGCCCCAGAGCCATTGCGCACGGGCTCTAGGGCAACGCCCACCATCGCGTGGCTGACCTTGCCGCTGGTCACCAGCTGCTGGGCCACCGATCGGGCCTGATTGACAGGGATGGCGAAGCCAAGGCCCGCCCCAGGGCCGGAGCGCACCAAGGTGTTGATGCCAATGACCTCCCCGTCGGCGTTGAGCAAGGGCCCACCGGAATTCCCGGGATTAATCGCCGCGTCGGTCTGAATCAGCTGCAACCGCT
>NZ_JAFMKL010000172.1:0-2622 GCF_017852955.1 Vulcanococcus sp. DEBay_Sum22DG08_74 | reverse complement strand
TGTAGGCGGAGGGATCGAAATCCTTCACCTCAGCCGCAAAGCGGCAGGCATGGGCAGACGCGTCAAACAAGGTGATCGGCGCCACCCCGTTACGACCGCTACTCAGTCCTTCCCAGTAGGAAGTGACGTCATTACCAATTGGTGTGACCGCGCCAAGGCCGGTGACGACGACGCGGCGGAGACCCTCCACCATCAATTCCTTCCTCAGGCCTGCTTGTCCAGGATGTATTTGACGGCGTCGCCAACGGTGGCGATGCCTTCAGCGGCTTCGTCGGGAATCTCGATATCGAAGGCCTCTTCCAGGGCCATCACGAGTTCAACGGTGTCGAGGGAGTCAGCGCCCAGATCGTTCTGGAAGTTGGATTCGGGCTTGACCTCGCCGGCATCAACGCTCAGCTGCTCAACAACGATCGAGCGGACTTTCTCGAAGATCGCTTCCTGGGACATGGCCGGAGTGTCGGACGCCGCATCCTACGGGTATGTGTGCCAGGCACCCCCCGTATGAACAAGGATGACGGCCAGGGAGGCCTGTGGCTTGGATGCTGATTGCCATGGGTACCTTGGGCGTCGCGTCCACAGACGACATGTCCCACGCCGTCAAGATTTACGACACCTGCATCGGCTGCACCCAGTGCGTTCGGGCATGTCCTCTCGATGTTCTCGAGATGGTGCCCTGGGATGGCTGCAAGGCCGGCCAGATCGCCTCGTCTCCCCGCACCGAAGATTGCGTCGGTTGCAAGCGCTGTGAGACCGCTTGCCCCACCGACTTCCTCTCCATTCGCGTCTACCTCGGCGACGAAACCACCCGCTCCATGGGCCTGGCTTACTGAGCCCAGCTCCCATAAGCTCAAGCCCGGCCCAGCCGGGCTTTTTTATTGGTTCCAGGCGCTATGTGCGGCATCGTTGCGGTGATTGGTTCGCGCGAGGCGGCACCGCTCCTTTTGGAGGGTCTCCGGCAGCTCGAATACCGGGGCTATGACTCCGCCGGGATTGCCACGGTGGCGGACGAATCCGGCTTGGCCTGTCTGCGCGCTGAAGGCAAGCTCGCCAACCTCACGGCTCGTTTTGAGGCGCAGGGGGCCCAGGGGCAGTGCGGCATTGGCCACACCCGTTGGGCGACCCACGGCAAGCCGGAAGAACGCAATGCCCACCCCCACCTCGATGGTCCCCGTCGTCTGGCCGTGGTGCAGAACGGGATCATCGAGAACTACAGAAGCCTGCGTGAGGAGCTCCAGGCCAAGGGTGTGGTCTTCCGCTCGGACACGGACACCGAGGTCATTCCCCATCTGCTGAGCCAAGAGCTCGATCGGTTGGAGGCCCTGGGCCACGCCGCCTCTCCCCAGCTCCTGCTTGAGGCCGTGCAAGCGGTTTTGCCGCGGCTGCATGGGGCCTACGCCTTGGCCGTGGTTTGGGCTGCGCTCCCGGGTGCCCTGGTGGTGGCCCGCAAAGCAGCGCCTTTGCTGATTGGCCTGGGGGAAGGGGAATTCCTCTGCGCCAGTGATACCCCGGCTCTGGCTGGCTTTACGCGCACGATCCTGCCGATGGAAGACGGTGAGGTGGCGCTGCTCACCCCCCTGGGAATCGAGCTCTATGACGAGGCCGGAGCGCGGGTGCAGCGGGCTCCCACCCTCCTGAGCGGCACGGATCACGTGGCGGACAAGCGCAGCTTCCGTCACTTCATGCTCAAGGAAATCCATGAGCAGCCCGAGACCGCCGCCCTTTGGGTTGCTCGACATCTCCCCGATGCATCCGCGCGGGTGGCCTTGCCGCTCGATGAGAGCGTGTTTGAAGGGATTGAGCGCATCCAGGTTCTCGCCTGCGGCACCAGCCGCCATGCCGCCTTGGTGGGGGCCTATCTCCTGGAGCAGCTGGCCGGGATTCCGACCAGCGTGTTCTATGCCAGCGAATTCCGCTACGCCCCGCCACCGCTGGCGCCGAACACCCTCACCATCGGTGTGACCCAATCGGGCGAAACGGCAGACACCTTGGCTGCTCTCGCGATGGAGCAGGAGCGGCGCCGAGCCGTTGCCGATCCGGCCTTCGCCCCCCGTCTGCTGGGGATCACGAACCGCCCTGAAAGCTCCCTGGGCCGGATGGTTGATCAGATCCTCGACATCGGCGCCGGCATCGAGGTGGGTGTTGCCGCCACCAAGACCTTCCTGGGTCAGTTGTTGGCGTTCTACGGCTTGGCCATTGCCTTTGCCGAACGTCGCTCGGGCCGACCTGGGGTTCTCGGCGCCGAAGCCCTGCAGCAGCTGATGGCTGGTCTGCGGGATCTTCCCCAGCAATTACGCAGCTTGGTGGATGACCACGACGGTCGCTGTGAGCAGATGGCCCATCTGTTCGCGGAGACCCAGGACGTGATCTTCCTGGGCCGGGGCATCAACTATCCGATTGCCCTGGAGGGGGCGCTGAAGCTCAAGGAGATCAGCTACATCCATGCCGAGGGCTACCCCGCCGGCGAGATGAAGCACGGCCCGATCGCTCTGCTGGATGCCCGGGTGCCCGTGGTCTCGATCGCCGTCCCAGGCACGGTGTTCGACAAGGTGCTCAGCAATGCCCAAGAGGCCAAGGCCCGCGATGCCCAATTGGTGGGCGTTGCCCCCAATTGCCCGGATGCCG
>NZ_JAFMKL010000054.1:0-11624 GCF_017852955.1 Vulcanococcus sp. DEBay_Sum22DG08_74 | reverse complement strand
GCCTTGACGTCGTTGAGCTGGCTGATCAGCGTCTCGTCCTGCGCCAGCTGACTGGCGAGGTGCTTGAGGGTGATGGCTTGACGGGCTTTGACCCAGATCTTCTCGGTGCTGGGCCTGGTCTCAGCGGCAGCAATCAGGTCTGCACTGATGGCGGGTGGAGCTGAGAGCTGAGGAAGCATCCCTGACTTGGAGTCAGCCAGGGAGGGGGCGACAACGGTGCCGGCAGCCCCAAGGGCTGCAGTGCTGGCTGCCGTCGTCAGTAGAAAGTGAACAGGCTTCATCCAGTTTGGCCAAAGGTCAAAGCCCGGTGGAGAAGCCAACATCCTCCGGACGGCGCGAGATTAACGACTGGCCGGTACCCGCGCAAGTCATAAGGGTCAACTTCTGGGTCGACCACAACCCAATCTCGATCTGAGACCCCTTGCCCTGCAAAGGGTTAGCCCACTTCGAGTTGCCTGAGTGCCTCGAAGAGAACAACACCCACGGATGTCGCGAGATTCAGACTTCGCACCCCGCCGCCCTGGTCCACCGAGCCCGGCATGGGGATCAACAGTCGCTGATCCACGTGCTCTAGGAGCTCCCCGGGCAGGCCGCTGCTCTCACGGCCAAACAGCAGCCAGTCATCCGCTCGGTACTGAATGCGGTGGTACGGCTCGCTGGCGTGGCGACTCAGGGCGAGCAGGCGGCCGCCGCGCTGACGCCGCTTCTCGAGGAACTGCTCCCAGTTGGCGTGGCGCTCCAGTTGAACCCAGGGCCAATAGTCGAGACCGGCCCGCTTCAGGGTTCGGTCATCGATCTGAAAGCCCAAGGGCTCGATCAGATGCAGTTCGGTGCAGGTCGCTGCGCAACTGCGGGCCACGTTCCCCGTATTCGGTGGAATCTCCGGTTGAAACAGGACCACCCTGGGCATGGCATCTAGCGCGGGACGGGGATACCGAGCTCGTGGAGGTTCAGGGCTCGGCCGCTGACCACGAGCCAAGCCTCATGGCTGATCGCGGTCAACCGTTGTTGCAGGTCCCCCATCCTGTCGCGGAAGAGCCCGCCGATGGCCGTGGCAGGAACCACGCCCCAACCGACTTCCTCCATCACCAAGATCACAGGCTCATGCTGCTGTTGCAATTGGTTTAACAGGGCCGTGCTGCAGTCCTGCCACTGCTCAGCAGAGGCCTCCAGGTGTTGGGCGAGCCAGGTTCCCAGGGCGTCGATCAACAGGAGCCTGGGCTCCTGGCCATCAGCGGATGGAGTGAGACCCGAAAGCGCAGCGGTCAGGTCGGCGCCGACTTCCAGGGTCTGCCAACCAGAGGGTCTGCGGTCTTGATGGTCTCGGATCCGTTGTGCCCAGCGTTCGTCTTCGCCAGGAGGCTGTCCGGTGGCGAGGTAGAGAACTGGGCCCGGGTGGAGCGCAGCGAGATGTTCGGCCCAACGGCTTTTGCCACTGCGGCTGGGTCCAGTGACAACAACCAGACCCGCAGGCTCGGCGGGACTAGCCACCACCGTTCATGTTTTTGAGGGTGGCCACGGCCGATGGAGAAACGCGGTTGAGGTAGCGGAAGATCCAGTACTTGAAAATCGTCGCCAGCACCACCGGGAAGGTGGCAATGAACAGAAGGATGAAGTTCTCTTCGGCGGGAAGCCCCAGGTGGTGGGCAATCCCATCGAGCAAGACGGTCCATCCTTCGGGGCTGTGGAAGCCAACAAAAATGTCCGTGAACAGGATGATGGCGAAGGCCTTGGCGCTGTCGCTCAAGCCGTAAACGGCCTCATCGAGAAAGCCCCGCAGCACCTGAAGGTCCCGGCGGCCAAACAGGCAGACCAAGACAAAGCCAACCAGCGCCGCCAGGTCGGCAAGGACATTCTTTGAAGCTTCGATGCTTTCTGCATCCGCTTCATCCTTGAGGGCATTGGCCCGGCGGGCCAGGGCGGATTGAATCTCCTCTGGGGAGGGAGGCTGTTTCCCTTCCAACAGAGCCTCAAACTCGAGCTCCTGTTGATACAGCCTCAACTTGGCGACAGCCTTCTCTTGAAGGTGGGGCTTGGTGTAATTGAGGAAGGGAATCTCCGGTGCATAGCGATTCATCAGCGGTGAGATCACCAGACTCCTACTGGCCTGTTGAATCACCAGCGGCACGAGAATCAACAGAAGCAGCACCCGCAGGGACACCAGAGTCGAGTCCCGGCGGCGGCGGAAACCAGCCACCAAGGAGGCTTCGGCCTCAGGGTCGAGCTGGCGGCGGACCCCATCAAACACACCCAGCAGGCTGCGGGGCAGCATCTCCGGGGACCGGGACATGGCTGGAGCGGTGCTGCGTCCTCGGCCGTAGCGGGAGACAACGCTCTCCACAAGCTGCAACTGTCTGAGCTCTTGGCTATCGAGCTCGGAACGCTTCGGGGCGACATCCGCCAGGTTGTCCTGGGCGACCTGCAGGGCTGCGCGAAAGCGGCGCAGCATCAGGGCCTTGGCGGATTGAGGGATGCTCAGTTCGATCTCAGGGCGAACTGGGCGGTCGTTGTAGTACTCAAGCTCGAGGCTCTGAATCAGGAGCGCGGCTTCGTAGGCCCTCTCGAGGTTGTTGCTCAGATCGTGGGTACTGGCCCGATCAAAGCTTCCAATCCAATCGGTCAACCCCATGGCGATCTCAGCGGGAGAAGACCCACCAGGTGATCATTGGCACCAGGGTGCCAACCACCAGCAAAACGACAACCCAAAGGAAGGCGTTGCTGGACTCGGTTTCTTCCTTGGTTGGAATATTGGTCTCAACTGGCATGCGCTCCACAAGCTGTGGCGGACCGGGATCTTCGCCCCCGTTGAGCACGACTTCGAGTCGGCTTAGGGCGTCGAGGCTGGCTTGCCTGTAGCGGGAGCCCTCCCTCAGGGGAAGTCCCATGGTGCTGATGGCCGTGCTGGAGAGCAAGGTGGAGGGAAGTTGCTCAAGCAGAGCTGGACTGGCAACGACGGCTGCACTGTTGTTCTGCGCCTCGATCAGGAGCAACAGCAAGCCATCGCGGCTGGCCTCGTCCTGCCACTGCTGCAGAAGTTCCTCGCCGAGGGTCTCCAGGCTGACGCCGTAATCCAGGCGCCTCAGGGTCACCAAGCGGGCATCCACCCCCAATTCCGAGAACTGCTCGAGTCGCTGGTTGACATCACCGCTGGCGGCGCGACTCAGCACATCGGCACTATCAATCACGTGGCTGCTGGGACGCTGCACAGGAAAGTCGGCCAATCCAGTGGCGAGTGCTGCCGATGGCGCGATCAGGCTGGTGAGCGCCAGGGCAGCGGCCATCACCAGAGACCAGAGCTTTCTGCGGAGGACGTGACGCACCAGCGAACGCTTAAACCTGGGCACAGTCTGCCCCTAGCTGGCCAAGCTGTCGCGATGCAGCAGGGAGATCACCTCAAGGATTGATGCACTTCGTGCTGGCTCAAGGCCAAAGGCGTCCCGCAATTGATCCAGGAAGGTCAGTTCGGCTTGGGTTTCGATGTGATCGGCGTGAATGAGGTGGGCCGCAACGGCCAGGGCCGTTTCCCGTTGTTCCATTGAAAGGAGGGGGGTTGCCTGCAGGATCAGCTCCGCACAACTGCTGGCCCTGAGTTGCAGCAACACCCGATCCAGCAGTGCACCCATGTCCTGATCGCTCAGCCTGCGGAAGGGTTGGCGATATTCCAGTTGTTGGCGCAGGGCCCTGGCCTCAACAGCACTCAGTTCCCCATCGGCTGCAATCGCAGCGAGGGCCACGGCAGCGAAGGCCTCTGGCGCTGACGTGAGCTCGGGCTGGCCCATGGTCCCTGCGGAAGATGCCCCATTTGAGCGTCTACCCGCGCCATTTGGAGGCGGATGTGAGCCTGTGACAACGTGAGGGGGCAAAGCGCCGACACCGTGCCTCTTCCAGCTCGCGTCTGCTTGCTCATTGGCATTCTCGGTCTGCTCTTGTGTGTCGGCAATCAGCTCAGCGCGTCTGAGTTGAGCCCTGCGTTGGAGAGGGCGGGGGTGTTGAGCAGCCTGCTCTCGGTTGGCTTGATGCTGGTCGCTGTCCTCTGGACTAGGGCCGCTCCGCTGGCCCCAGATCGGGTGGCGTTAGTCGGTGAGCAGGGCCTGGAGATCGCAGCCGAGCTGCCCGATTCCCTCCGTCAAGAGTTGGGCTGGGGCAGTCAAATGCTGTTGACCGCGACCCCGGCGGCCTCACTGTTACTGCTCTGGCGCGGGCAGGTGCTCCTGCGACGGGGGGTGCTCGACTCCAGCCCCTTTGAGCCAGGCCCGATTTGCGAGCGGGCTTGGGCAACGCAGAAGGCGATCAACCTGGTGAACCTGGCGCTCTACCCCGGTCGTGATGAGTTCAAGGGACTCCCCGAGAACACTCCAGCGCTCATCATTCAACCGATCGCTGAGGATGGACTGCTGCTGGTGGCGGGATGGTCGCCGCGTTGCTTCAGCCGCAGCGATGAGAGCTGGATTGAGGGTTGGAGCTTGAAGCTCAGAACGCAATTGGAGCAGGAGCTCGCTTCTTTCCCCCTCCCCCTTGGCCCTTCGGCGGAAGGGTGAAACGGGAATTCACCCGTTCTCCGGGGGAACTGAAGACAGCGGTTCCGTCGTCACCGATCTTTCCTTCCAAGCGCTTGGCCCGGGTGACCTGCTTGTACGTGTCGCGTTTGAGCACCACCTGATCGGTGGCTACAAACCGCCCACTCGGCCAGTTCCAGAGACACCGCATGGCCGTCAGCCGCTCACCAGGCTGTTCCAACTCGCAGCCACGGGAGACCTTCACATCACTCTTCTCCAGATCGACCGTGAAGCGATCTCCCTTGGCTTTCAGGGCATTGAACTGACCCGTGAAGGGTTGGTCGCTGCTGAGCAACTGATCATTGATGGCCCAGCGGGTTTGCTTGGCGTCGAGCCAACCCTTGCCATCGGCGCGTCGCACCTGCACCGGAGCGACCAGGTCCACATAGCCCTGGCGCAAATTGCCGCGCAGCCCCTGGGCGGTCAGGACAAGGCTGGGCGCTGGCTTTTCGTCCTTGGCTGGAGCCGGCTTGGATTGCTCGAACTGCTCGCCGCGCACCACCGCAGGTGCGGTGAGATCGCCCCGCTCCGGCTTCCAGTCGACCCACTGGGCTTTGACTTTCAGAGGGAGCGGAGCGGGTGTTTTGGCGTTGCCTGCTTTGCTGCGTCCGTCTTGCCAGTGCTCAAGCACGGGGGCACCGCGGAGCTCGACCAGGTCACGCTTGATGAAGTACTGAGCCGTTTCCGCACTGATGCGGGACCGGCGATCGAGGGCCACGGGCCTCTGGTCGATGACCATCAGCTCCTGGCGCGGTAACCAGCGGGCGGTGTCCCCGGTGATCTCAACCGGTTCCTCGCCCAGCAGGGTGATACGGACGGTTCCCTCCAGCTGGATGGCTTGGCCATCGCCGATCACGGTGCCCCGCTCGGCAGCAATCAAGATGCTTGGCTCACCGCGCCGAAAGACCGTGCCCCGGGGCCTCAGTGCCTGGGCCAATTTGCGCTGGATGTCGTAGCGAGCCTCTGGACTTTTGAGCTCCCACGCCGGGGCTCCCTTGGGGTCCTGCTGACGCAGGTCCAAGGCACGGAAGGAAAACGGTTGGCTGCCTTGCCGGGTCGCTGTTGAGCAGCCGACCAGCAGACAGACGGCACTGAGCTGCAGTGCTCGGTTGATCCGAACCATCAGAGCGGATCCTCCAGTTCCAGGCGTGCCATCACCGGGGAGGGCTCAGGCAGCGGTGCTCCGCTCTGGAGTCCACCCCAGCTGAGCTGCTCCAGCCAGGCCGAGCTCACCTGGGCCGTCGCATTGGAATCGGGAATCGGTTGCCCGAGTTGATGCAGCATTCGCCCGGAGAGATCGGGCAAGAGGGGTGCCATCAGCAGGGCCACGAGCCGAGCGGCTTCGAGCACGGCATAGAGGTCGTTGGCCACCTGCTCCCGTGTGCCCTCCTTCTTCATCAAGCTCCAGGGCGCCTGATCATTGAGATAGCCATTGGCGCTAATCGCCAGTTGCAGGGCTGCCTCGGCCGCCGAGCGGAACTCCAGGTTCTCTAGTGCTGCCAGGCTGGCGTCCTTGGCCTGTGCTGCCGCCTGGGCCAGGGGATGGGTGCTGGTCCTGGCCTGATCGGCTGGAGGTACGGCTTCATCGAACCAACGGCGAGCCATGGAGCTCGTGCGGTTCAGCAGGTTGCCGATGGTGTTGGCCAGGTCGTTATTGACCAGATCGGTGAAGCGCTGCTGCTGGAAATCCCCGTCCTCACCAAAGGGGATGTCGCGCAACAGGTACCAGCGCACGGCATCCCGGCCGCAGCGCTCGAGCAGGTCGGCCGGGTCGAGCACGTTGCCGAGGGATTTCCCCATCTTTTGACCCTCGCGGGTCAGAAAACCATGGCCAAAGACCTTGGCGGGCAGGGGGAGTCCAGCCGAGAGCAGCATGGCCGGCCAATAGACGGCATGGAAGCGAAGGATGTCCTTGCCAATCACGTGCACCGAAGCGGGCCAGCCCCTGGAGATCGCTGTGTCGAGATCAGCTGCATCGCCCTCTTCGAGCAGGGCAGTGATGTAGCCCAAGAGCGCATCGAACCAGACATAGAAGGTGTGACCCTCATGGCCTGGCACGGGGATTCCCCAGGGCAGGTTGATCCGTGAAATCGAGAAATCCCGCAGCCCTTGCTTGACGAAGTTTTCGACTTCGCGGCGGCGGCTCACCGGCTGAATAAAACCGGGTTGGCTGATCAGGGCCTCGATCTGCTCTTGATAACGGGAGAGGCGGAAAAACAGGTTCAGCTCATCACGCCATTCCAGCGGTTTGCGGTGGATCGGGCACTCCGGATCCTGGGCCTCATGGGGGTCGTCCTTGAATTCCTCGCAGGCCACGCAGTACCAACCCTGCTGCCGGCCTTCGACGATGTCTCCGCTCGCCTCGACCCGCGCAAAAAACTGCTGGACGACCTGGCGGTGCCGTGGATCCGTCGTGCGAATCAAGCGGTTGTTGCTGATCTGCCAGCGATCCCAGAGCTCTCGGTACTGGGCACTCACGCCGTCGCAATGGGCCTGCGGGGTCAGGCCTGCCGCCTCGGCCGTGCGCTGAATCTTCTGGCCGTGCTCATCACAGCCGGTGATGAACAGCACCTCCTCACCCTTCAGTCTCTGGAACCGGGCCAGGGCATCGCAGGCCAGGGTCGTGTACGCGCTCCCCAGGTGGGGCTTGTCGTTGACGTAGTAGAGGGGTGTGGTGAGGGTGTAAGTCATCGGCGGGATCCTACGCAGCCCTTCCCGATCGTGCCTTCAGCTGCGAGCCTGGGGCTGACTCCTCCATCCAGGCATGCCAGCCCGCATTGATTCCGCCCCGGTGGTGGTGTGGGGAGGTGGAACCGGTGGAGTGGCTGCGGCGATCCAAGCGGCCCGCGCCGGCGCTCCGACCGTTCTGCTCACGCCTGGTTCTTGGCTGGGGGGAATGGTCAGTGCTGCCGGGGTCTGTTGCCCCGATGGCAACGAGCTGAGTCCCTGGCAAACCGGCCTCTGGGGGGCCTTTCTGCGGGGTATGGCGGAACGGGAGCCAGAGGGTCTGGACCAGAACTGGGTCAGCTGCTTTGGCTTTCGCCCGATCCAGGCCGAGGCCCTGCTGCAGCAGTGGGTGCAGGAGCTCCCCAACCTCACCTGGCTGACGGGTTGCCGTTGTCTGGCGGTGAACCGTTCCGAGCGGCTGGTGCGCTCCATCGAGATTGAACGTGATGGCCAGCGGCAACAGCTGGCCTGCAGCGTCCTGATTGATGGCAGTGACCGGGGCGACCTCCTGCCCTTCTTGGATCTCCCCTATCGCTTGGGCTGGGAACCCCAGGAGCTCTGGGGTGAACCCAGCGCCCCCAGTGCAGAACGACTCGCCACGGAGTCGTTCTTTGAACGGCAGCCGGTGCAGTCCCCCACCTGGGTGGTGATGGGACAACTGCATGGGGAAAAGCCAGCCCAGGCCTTACCGGAGAAGCCGCTACTCCCCGCTCCGTTTGAGCAGGCCTGCCAAGCGTTTGGGCTGGAACGCACGCTCACCTATGGGCGGTTGCCTGGGGGCCTGGTGATGCTGAACTGGCCTTTGCAAGGCAATGACTGGCATCAGGGTTTGGACCGTGCCTTCAGCAACCAGGCGGACGCCGAAGCGGAGCTGGAGCGAGAGATGCAGGCCCATAGCCGCAGCTTTGCGGCGGAGTTGATGGAGCTCTGCTCCGGTTGGCTCAGCTTGGGCGATGCCTTTCCGCAGGATTCAGGCAGTCCTGACCCTGCCTTGGCGGCCATGCCGTACTGGCGAGAAGGGCGGCGAATGGTGGGCCGCAGCACCGTCATTGAGCAGGATCTCCTTCCCGAACGATCGGGACGCTCGATTTCAACTCTGCCCCGCAATCAAGAGGGACAGATCAGTTCCATTGCCGTTGGCAATTACGCCAATGACCACCACTACCCAGGGGATGACTGGCCCCTGGCTGCCAAGAGCTGCCGCTGGGGTGGGCGCTGGAGCGGCACGCCGTTTTGTGTGCCCTACGAGGCCCTCCTGAGTGCCGATCTCGACAATCTTCTGGCCGCCGACAAGGCCTTCAGCAGCTCCCATATGGCAAACGGTGCCACGCGCCTGCAGCCAGTGATTTTCAACATTGGTCAGGCCGCGGGTGCGGCTGCCGCCCTGGCATTTGAACGCGGTGGCGTTCCCTCTGACCTCCCGGTGATTGACATTCAGGAGCGCCTGATTGCCGACCCCGTTGCGCCAGCCGGGGTCATTCCCCTCTGGGACACCCCCTTCAACCATCCCGATTGGGCTGCGCGTCAGCGCGCCGTTCTTCAAGAACCAGGGCGGTTAAGTGGATCTGGCTCATGGCAGGGAGCCAGCTCTGGCGCCGCCCAACCGGCTCCATCGGCCATTGATCGAGCTCGTGTGCACGTCCAAGGAACGATTCGTCCCATGGGGGATGGTTCCTATGCCGTTGATTTGGCAGAAGCAACGTGGGGCCGCAGTCGCTGGTCTGTGATCACGCTTGAACCCTGCGTCGATCAGTGGCTTGAACAACTCGAAGGCCCCAGGCAGGTGGAACTGCTGGGCTGCTTCAACCCCTGGGGGCCTTGGCTCAGAGTCTCGGCTGTCTCGCCCTAGGTCTTAACTGGCCGACGCCACGAGTCTCAGCTGATCCTGAAGAGAGTCGACCGATTGGATGCGCAGCAGCAAGGCGTCCCCCGGGGTTGCGTGGCTTGGGCATTCCGCAGCCAGATCCATCGCCAGCTCATCGATGCGAACCAGGCCAAGATTGTCCTGTGGCCGTAGCCAGCGCAGAAACTGAGCTCGCCACTGCTGGCCCTTCTGTCCTTCAAACCAAACCTGCTGCCAATGCCGCTGGTCTTCTCGGGAAATAGCGATTCCCTCGCGGATGGCGGCATCGACCGCGTTCACCAGCTCCTGCAGGGCGTCTTCCGAGAGCGGCTCCTCCGCGGCCAACTGGCGCTGAACGAGCAGATCGCCATAGCGCCGGATCGGTGACGTGGCCTGCACATAGGCCGGAAGCCCGAGGCTGAAATGGGCCGCTGGCTTGGTGCCCATCAAGCCGCGACTCAAGCAGCGCTTGATCGCGGCGAATCGAACGGCTCCGTCTGGAAGGGCGTCCAATTCCGCTTGTCCTGGGAGTTCAGCGGGCAGCTGACTGCGATAAGGAAGGGCGATTCCCCTGTCCTGTCCGAGCTGAGCAGCGACGGCACCGGCAAGGATCATCGCTTCGGCCACCATCTGGCGCGAGTTGCTCGGTTCGGTGACCTCGAGCTGGGCCAGTCCCTCCCGGGCTCGAATCCGGCCTTCAGGCAGATCCATTTGCAGTGCCCCTTGTGAGAGTCGCCAGCGCCGCCTGGCATTCAGCAGGCCTTCCAGATCAGCAAGATCGCTGTCCTGCGGTGGGGCCAGTTCGATCAGCTCATCGGCATCGTCATAACTGAGTCGATAGATCGGCTTGACCCAGCTGCGCACCATGCCGTAGTCCGACAGGGATCCGTCCTCGTTCAGCTCGGCCCAGGTGCTCCAGGCCGCCGTGCGGCGTCCGGCCCGCAGGCTGAAGACCCCGGTGGAGAGCTTGTCCGGAAACATCGGCACATTGCCCTGGGCCAGGTACAGGCTGCTGGCCCGCTTGCGCGCCTCTAGGTCGAGGGGCGAGCCAGCTGGAATCAATCGCCCTGGATCGGCCACATGGATCCAGATCCTTGTCCGGCCAGCGGCAGTTTTCTCGATTGCCAGACCGTCATCGATGTCGCGGGTGTCGTCATCGTCGATCGTCACGCAGCGTTGCTGGCAGAGGTCGACCCGAGTCGGGTCGCTTGGCTGCGCCTGCTCAGCCTCTGCCTCTAGTCGTTGCGCTTCCAGGACAAGCGACTCTGAAAACCCTTCACTCCAGACCGTCCCGGCCAGGGAGAGGAGCTGGTGGGGGTCCCATTGACCCAAGTCCACCAATAGATGACGCAGTTGGGAGCGCTCTTGCGTCAGATGCAGCAGCGACAGGCTCTGACGCAACCCATCCGGGAGCTCAGACAACTCACGGCGTCCACTGGCCGTCTCCTTCAGCAGCTCGAGCCACTGCAGATGCAGGGCGCTGCACTGATCTGCTGTTGTTGGTTGGCGCCTCTTCAGCAGTTGAAGCCAGCGCCGTTCTTCCTCTTCTGCAATCGCCTTGAGACGTCGTTCGCGACGCAGTGGCTTCAGCTCCTCCAGGGTGCGGGCCTGAACATGGCCTTGTTTCCAACGGAACCACTGCTGACCACCCACTAGGGCCAGCCAACAGGCACTCAACTGGAGCGGTTCAGTGTTGCCATAGAGCAGATCGCAAAACTCCTGCAAGCTCACGGCTTCGCCGGAGTCCTTCAGCAGGAGCCATGCGGCCCCCCAAGCGGAGGGGCGTGGTTTGGCCGCTGCCACTCGGTCGTGGTTGAGGGCCCATGGAGAAGCCCCCAGCCGCTGCGGCGCTGACGCACCACTGGGCAGGGGGCAGATGAGCTCAAGGTGTCGTTGCGGGACAACCTGTTGCTTGGAGTCAAATCCAACCTTGAGCCGCGCTTTGCTGCCCTGGATGGATTCAACGATGGCAAGTTGAGGCGAGCGGGACTCCTGCAGACCGACGAGATCGCCGCTGTGGAAGACCGCAACGCTCAGGGATCAGCCCTCGGGATTCACGAAGGGCAGGAGAGCCACAATCCGAGCGCGCTTGACCGCGTTGGTCAGATCGCGCTGCTGCTTGGCGGTGAGGCCAGTCAGACGACGGGGCAGGATTTTGCCGCGCTCGGTGATGAACTTCTTGAGCAGATCGACATCCTTGTAGTCGATCGGTTCACCGGGCTTAATCGGTGAAAGGCGTTTCTTGAAGAAGGAACTAGGCATGACTGAACGGAGGAGAAATGCAGAACGCGGAGATCACGCCGCCGAGATCACTTGATCTCTTTGTGGACCGTCGACTTGTTGCAGTGCGGGCAGAACTTCTTGAGTTCAATCCGTTCAGTGGTGTTGCGGCGGTTCTTCTGGGTGGTGTAACGGGACACACCAGGAGACCGCTTGGCGGGGTTGGACCGGCATTCGGTGCACTCGAGAGTGATCACGATCCGGACGCCCTTGTTCTT
>NZ_JAFMKL010000053.1:0-11639 GCF_017852955.1 Vulcanococcus sp. DEBay_Sum22DG08_74 | reverse complement strand
CACCGCCGAAGCTCCCGAGCCGGTCAAGCAGCCCGTGCGCGGTCTCTGGTGATCCAGCGGATCGGTTGATCCATCCCAAAGCCCCGGCATTGCCGGGGCTTTTTTGTCGTCTTAGTCCGAACGGCGAGCGCTGAGGAGTCGATGCTCCAGCAACTGCGGCAGCGTCCCCTTCAGGCGTTGCTGGAGCTCGGCCTTGAGGCGATCGATCTCAGCTGGGCTGAGCGTTTGGCTGAGCTGCTGGCGGTAGGGGGCATCCGCTGCAAACCAACGGGCGAGCAATCCCTCGTTAATCGGTAGTGCCAGCCGTTCCTCCCACGCTCTCCACTCCAGGGTCCAGCCCTGCTGGATCAGGGCGGCCTCGAGCGCGCTGGGCTCGGGTTGGGGCCTGAGGATGGTCTGCTCGATCGCCATCACTCTCTCCAGCAGGACGGCCAACGCATCGGTGGGCGTTCCCGCGTGCTTCAGTCCTCCCGCGGGACCCAGCTGGGGCTGGCTGAAGAGCAGGCGCAGGCGGGCCTTCGGTGCAGCGAGTGCCGTGAAGGCGGCAACTGCGGCCTCGAGTTCCTCGGGGCTGCTGTGTTTGAGCGGATGCCGGCTGGCAATCCATTCGAAGCGTTGGCCGCTTCCCTCGAGTGCGCTGAGGTCTGGGATCAGTTGGGGGCGCTCCAGGCTGTCGAGAACCTCCAGTTGTGTGCCCAGTCGCGTTTGATCGGCGCTGCTGGCGGCGTGGATCACCACACCGCCTTCGGGGCAGCACTGCAGGGGATCGAGGGCCCAGAGCAGGGAGCGGGCCTCGAGCAGGAGTACCCGGTCATGCCGTTGCCAAGGGGCATCAGCCCAGAGCTCCTGGCGGAGGCGATCGAGGCGTTCCCCTTCGCTGCCGGACTGCCGTTGAATCCAGCGCTCGAGCTCGGGGTCATCCGGACCGCTGCTGAGCATCTCGCCGAGTTCCTGCTGATGCTCAACGGCCGCGGCGAGCTGGGCGGCACGTCGCTGCTGCAGCCGTTGGCGGCGCTCCCCTTCCCAACCCAGGGTTCCGGGCTGCCAGAAGACCTGCCCCTGGAGATCGCTGGGTAGGTATTGCTGGGCGACCCAGTGCTCGGCGTAGGCATGGGGGTAGCGGTAGCCGACACCATCGCCGAAGGCCTTGCCGTCGCGGTTGGCGTCGCGCAGATGGGCCGGCACCGCCTGGCGGTTGCTGGCTTTGACGTTCTTGAGGGCGTCAAAGAAGCCGAGCAGGCTGTTGCTTTTTTCGGTGGAGGCCAGATAGAGCGCCGCCTGGGCCAAGGGATAGAGGCCTTCGGGTAAGCCCACCCGCTCGAAGGCCGCGGCGCAGGCCTCAACGACCACGACGGCTTGCGGGTCCGCCAGGCCGATGTCTTCCCCGGCGGAGATCAGCATGCGCCGGAAAATGAAACGGGGGTTCTCCCCGGCTTCGATCATTTTCGCCAGCCAAAAGAGAGCGGCATCGGGGTCGCTGCCGCGCAGGGACTTGATGAAGGCGCTGATGGTGTCGAAGTGGGCGTCCCCTTGTTTGTCGTAGAGAACGGCCCGCTGCTGGATGGATTCTTCGGCGATGGCCAGGGTGATGACGATCTGTCCCTCGCCATCGGGCTCCGTCGTCTCCACCGCCAGCTCCAGCGCATTGAGCAGGCTGCGGGCGTCGCCGCCGGCCACCTCGACGAGATGTGCTGCGGCCTCAGGACTGATCTGGACGGGCCGCTCTCCATAGCCCCGTTCCCGATCGCGCAGGGCCCGCTCGAGCAGTTGATGCAGGTGCCGGTTCTCGAGGGGCTGAAGCCGAAACAGCCGTGAGCGACTGACCAGGGCTTTGTTGACCTCAAAGAACGGGTTTTCGGTGGTGGCTCCGATCAGGGTGACCGTGCCGTTTTCCACCCAGGGCAGCAGTGCATCCTGTTGCGCGCTGTTGAAGCGGTGCACCTCATCGATGAAGAGCAGGCTGCGCAGGCCGTGCTGATCGAGCCGGCGCTTGGCTTCATCGACCTCGTGGCGTAGGTCCTTCACGCCGGCAAGGACGGCATTGAGACTGCTGAAGTGGGCCCGGGTGGTGGCCGCAATGATCCGGGCCAGGGTGGTTTTGCCGACGCCCGGTGGGCCGTAAAAAATCAGGTTGCCGACACGGTCGGCGTTGATGGCACGCCGCAGCAGTCGACCGGGTCCGAGGATCTCCTCCTGGCCTTGAAAGTCGTCGAGGCTCCTGGGCCTGAGGCGATCAGCCAGGGGGGCATGGTGCTGGCGCAGCTGCTCACCGTGATGGCTGAAGAGATCGCTCAAGCCGCGCCGAATGAGGTGTCGATCTCCATCATCCGCGGGACAGAACCCTTCAGCATCCCTAGGTTGCGGATTCCTGAGTCACTGTCGTGCGGCGCCTGCTGGCTCCCCTGCCGTTGTTGCTGTTGTTGGTGGGCTGTGGGCCCAAGCAACCCCAACGCCAGCCGACGGCCGTTCAGGTCCAAACGATTGGTTCGGCTGAGTTCAATCCATCGATTGATGTCATCAGTCGCTTGAGCTCGACCACCGATGTCTCGCTCAGGCCCGAGGCCGATGGCCGGGTCGTGAAGATCCTGGTGAAGCAGGGGCAGAAGGTGAAAGCGGGCGAGCCGATTTTGGTGCTCGACAACGTGCAGCAGACCGCGGCACTGGATTCGGCCAAGGCCGAGGCGCGCAAGGACCGCCTTAATGCCGAGCGCTACGTCTTTTTGAATGAACAGGGCGCTGTTTCCACCAAACAGCGGGATGCTTACGTCACCCAGGCGATTCAAAGTGCCGAGCGGGTGCGCTCCGATGCCGCCACCCTGGGATACAAGTACGTCACCTCTCCCATCGATGGAGAGATTGGCGATCTCGACACGGTGAAGCTCGGCGATTACGTCCGCAAGGGGCAGGCGATTACCGGGATTGTTGATAACTCCACCCTCTGGACGTTGATGGATGTTCCTGCGACGGAAGCCTCGCGCGTCGCACTGAACCAGGAGGTTCTGCTGCGCACCCAGGGCAATCCGCCGGTGGAGGGGAGCGGCAAGGTGGTCTTTATCTCTCCCTATTTCGGCGTCAGCGGCAACAGCTCTTCGCCCAACACGGTGTTGGTGAAGGCGGCGTTCCCCAACCTCACCGGCAAACTCAAGACGGGCCAGTACGTCTTGAACCGGATCATCACCGGAAGCCAGCAGTCCCTCTCGGTCCCGGTGTCGGCGGTGTTGATGCAAGCCCAGCAGCCTTTTGTCTATCGGATCGTTCGTCTCTCGGAGGCCCTGCCCAAGATCAAAGCTTCCAAGACCGTCCCTGAAAAACAGAAAAAGCGGCTGGCCTCAATGCCTGGCTCGACGCCAATCGTGGTGCAGACGTCGGTTCAACTGGGCGATCTCCAACACAACCGCTACCCCGTGCGTTCGGGCTTGAAGGCTGGGGATCAGGTGGTGGTCAGCAATACGGCTCTGCTGCGAACGGGTTTGCCCGTGACCATCGCTCCGGCCAGCAAGCCCTAGGGAGCAGCTGCGATGTCGCTCTCAGATCGGTTTATCAAGCGCCCGGTGCTCACCACGGTGTGCAGCATCTTGATCGTGCTGGTGGGACTGATTGCGATCCCCACCCTGCCAATTGAGAACCTTCCCAACATCGCTCCACCGCAGATCCAGGTCACGGCGAATTACAGCGGAGCGAACTCCCTGGTGACGGAGCAGGCGGTCACCAACGTTCTCGAGCAGCAGATCAACGGCGTGCCGGGAGCGGCCTACATCTCCTCGCTGACGACCAACACCGGTGCCAGCACGGTCAATGTCTTCTTTGACGAAGGCACTGACATCAACATTGACCAGGTCAATGTGCAAAACCGGGTGTCCTTGGCGATGCCCCAACTGCCATCGCAGGTGAGCAACACGGGGGTCTCGGTGATCCAAACCACCCCCTCAATCCTGTTGGCTTATCAGGTCTCCTCCTCGGAGGGGCAGTTCGATCGCGCCTATCTCAATGGCCTGATCTACGAGCAGCTCTACTACCAGCTAGAGCGCATTCCAGGGGTTGCCCAAGCGACCTTGTTTGGCGGGAGTAACCCGGCCTTTTGGCTGTTCGTCGATCCGAACAAGCTCACGGCCAACCAGCTGACCGCTGATCAGGTGGTCTCGGCTGTTCGCAGTCAGAACTCCGTCGCCATTGGTGGCCTGGTCGGTGGTCCACCGGCGGGGGGAAATCAGCTCTTCACCTATCCGATCTTGGTGGAGAACAATGGCAACTTGGTCTCGGTTGATCAGCTCAACCAGTTGATCGTTGGTCGCTCTCCCCAGGGCAATCTGCTGCGCTTGCAGGACGTGGGAGAAGCCACCTATGGCTTCAACACCTTTGCGACGGAAGGGAGTGATATCAATGGCTACCCCGCGATCACCGTCGGCGTTTATCAGACCCCCGAGAGCAACGCCCTGCAGGTGAGCGAGGCGGTGGTGAACCTGATGGATCAGTTCCGCGCTCAGGTTCCTCCGGGGGTGACGGTGCAGCAGATCTACAACGTCGGGCAGTTCATTGAGTCCGCCGTTGGAGGGGTCACCGATGCCCTGGGCTTGGCGATTGTGTTGGTGCTGGTGATCCTCTTTCTGTTCCTGCAGGACTGGCGCGCCACGGTGGTTCCGAGCCTGGCGATTCCGATCTCCTTGGTGGGCACCTTTGCCTTCATGAAGGCCTTTGGTTTTTCGATCAATCAACTCACCTTGCTGGGCCTGGTCTTGGCCACGGGCCTGGTGGTGGATGACGCCATTGTCGTGATTGAAGCGGTGGCCAAAAACCTTGAGCAGGGAATGAAACCGCGTCAGGCCGCCCTCGAATGCATGGGCGAATTGATCGGAGCGATCATTGCTTCCTCGCTGGTGCTGATGGCGGTGTTTGTGCCGGTGGCGTTTTATCCCGGTGGGATCGGCATCATCTACCGCCAGTTCGCCTTGACGATCGCGTTCTCGATCGCAATCTCGACGTTTAACGCCCTGACCTTCTCGCCGATGATGGCGGGGCTGATCTTGAAGACTGAGAAGCCTCCGCGCCCAGAAGGCTGGCGTTGGACCGTGGCTGGTCTGGTGATTGGGCTGGGTTTTGGAAAATTCAGCGCCGCCTCCTTTGGCCCCCTGGCCTATGTCGTGGGGATTGCGGGGTTTGGCTTTGCCGGCAGTCGGCTGGCTCTGATCTTTGATCGCTTCAATGCCTTTTTTGCTCGCTTGGAGCAGGGCTATGGGCGTCTCCTCCACTGGCTGATCGATCGCCGGCGTTGGATCTTGATGGGTTTGGGAGCTGGGATTGTGACCACCGCCATTGCCTTCAATGCCCTACCCACGGCCTTCATCCCTGAGGAGGACCAGGGCTATGGCCTGGGGATCTACCAACTTCAGAACGGAGCGTCCCTCTCTCAGACCCAACAGGTGGGCATGCAGATCGCCGAGGTGCTCAAGCAGGAGAAGAACATCACAGCAGGCAGTGTGATCAGTGGTGCTGGGTTTAACGGCAATAGCCCCGATCAAGGTCTGTTTTTCTTTGGGCTGAAGCCCCTGGATGAGCGCTCAGGCTCCGAAAACAAAGCCCCGGCGATTGTTGATCGCCTGAATGCCAAGTTGTCCCGCTTCAGCAGTGGCCTGGCGGCGGCTTCTCAACCCCCAGCCATCCCAGGGTTTTCGGCGCAAGGGGGCTTTTATTTCCAGTTCAACGACCTCAGTAATGGTGCCTATACCTTCACCCAGTTGGATCAACTGGCAGAGCAACTGGTCAGCCAGGGTCAGGCCAGCGGAGCCTATTCCAACCTCTATACCCAGTTTGTTCCAAGCGCTCCAGCCTTTGGACTGAAGATCGATCGATCGATTCTGGGTGCGCTGAATGTCGACTTTCAGCAGGCCATGCAGACGATCGCCATTTTGGCGGGTGGTAACTACTCCGGTCTGACCTACGAGAGCGGTCAGGTGCGCAACATCTATGTCCAGGCCGAGCCCGCCGGTCGCCAGGGGTTGGAGAACATCCTGAGCTACTACGTACGCAACCGCGACAACAAGTTGGTGCAGGTCTCGGAGTTCGCCTCGTCTGAACTCTCCAGTGCACCGCCGGTCATCAGCCACTACAACCTCTACCGAACGGTCTTGATTCAGGGTGTTCAGGCCTTGGGTAAGAGTTCTGGTCAGGCGCTCAGTGCGATCCAACAACAATTCAAGGCCCTTGATTTCAACAACATCGGCTATGCCTTTACGGGGATTGCCGCTCTACAGCTCTCGGCCGGCAGCGCCAGCGTGTTGGTCTTTGGCCTGGGGGTGTTGTTTGTCTATCTCGTGCTCTCTGCCCAGTACGAGAGCTACGTCACCCCGGTGATCATCCTGATGACGGTGCCCTTGGCGATGCTCGGCGCCTTGGCGTTCCTCTCCCTGCGCTCGATTGATCTCAATATCTATGCCCAGGTGGGCTTGGTGACCTTGATTGGTTTGGCCGCGAAAAACGGCATCCTGATCGTCGAGGTCGCCGAGCAGCATCTGGAATCGGGGATGTCCTACGGCGAGGCTGCCATTGCCGCAGCTGAGTCGCGGATGCGGCCGATCTTGATGACGGCCATCGCCTCATTGGCGGGATTCTTCCCCTTGGTGGTGGCCACCACGGCGGGAGCCAACAGCCAGCAGTCCCTCGGCACCGTGATCTTTGGTGGCCTATTGGTCGCCACGGTGCTGTCGCTTGGGGTGGTTCCGCCGTTCTATGTCGCCATCAAAAACTTGGAGGAGCGCTGGTTTGGCGCTCCAACGGCACGGGGTTAGGGCTGATCAGGTGATCACGGTCGGGCGGTCCATGCCCGTGCGGGTCTTGATTTCAGCTAGGGCATCGGCTGCAGTGATCAGGTCGGCCAAGGCGGTCTGGGGATCCTGGTTCAGATCACCGCTGCTGGGCACATAGCTCTCGAGGTAGAGCCGCAGGGTGGCGCCTTGGGTGCCGGTGCCGGAGAGGCGGAAGACAACGCGGCTGCCGTCATCCAGCAGGATCCTCAGGCCCTGGCCGGTGGTCAGGGAGCCATCCACCGGATCGCTGTAGCTGAAGTCATCGGCCGTACTGATGCGGCGGCCGGCGAAGTCCTGGCCCACCAGTGAGGGCAGCATGCCCTTGAGGCGGTCATAGAGGCCATGGGCCTTCTCGCTGGCGATCGCTTCGTAGTCATGGCGCGAGTAGTAGTGCCGGCCGAAGCGCTTCCAGTGGGCATCCATGATCTCGGCCACCGAGCAGCGCTTGCTGGCCAGGATTTGCAGCCAGAAGAGAACGGCCCAGAGTCCGTCCTTTTCTCGGATGTGGTTGCTGCCGGTGCCGAAGCTCTCCTCACCGCAGAGGGTGATGCGGTCGGCATCCAGCAGGTTGCCGAAGAACTTCCAGCCGGTGGGTGTCTCGAAGCAGGCGATGCCGAGCTCCTTGGCGACGACGTCAACGGCGGCGCTGGTGGGCATGGAGCGGGCGACGCCCGAGAGCCCTTGGGCATAGCCCGGCGCCAGCGTGGCATTGGCGGTCAGCACCGCCAGGCTGTCGCTGGGGTTCACGAAGCAGCGGTTGCCCAGGATCATGTTCCGGTCGCCATCGCCATCGCAGGCCGCACCAAAGCGATAGGCATCGCTCTCCATCAGGAGCTCGGCCAGATCGTGGGCGTAGGTGAGGTTCGGGTCGGGGTGCCCACCACCGAAATCCTCCAGGGGCTTGCCGTTGCGGACTGTTCCTGCCGGTGCCCCCAGCAGGCCCTCGAGCAGTCGGGTGGCGTAGGGGCCCGTGACGGCGTGCATCGCGTCGAAGGCGATCGGGAAGTCGTCTTGAATCAGCGCCTTGATCTGATCGAAGTCGAACAGCTTCTGCATCAGGGCGATGTAGTCATCAACCCCATCAATCACCTCCAGGCGGAGATCTCCCACCGTCTGCTGGCCGACGGCATCAAGGTCGACCGGCGCGGACTCGAGGATGCGGTAGCCATCCAGGGTCTGGGTGCAGGCGTAGATCGCGTCCGTGAGGGATTCGGGGGCCGGACCGCCATTGGCGCCATTGACCTTGACTCCGAAATCACCGTCGGGACCACCGGGGTTGTGGCTGGCCGAAAGGATGATGCCGGCCGTGGCCTGGTGCTGGCGGATCAGGTTGGAGGCGGCCGGGGTGGAGAGGATTCCGCCGCTGGTGGTGATGATGCGGCCCACGCCGTGGGCGGCGGCCATGCGGGTGATCACACCGATGGCTTCACGGTTGCCGAAGCGGCCATCGCCACCGACCACCAGGGTGCCGCCTTGGATCCCGGGAACCGTGCGCAGGATCGCCTCGATGAAGCTCTCGAGGTAGTGGGGCGTTGCGAACTGACGGCTGCTCTTGCGTAGCCCCGACGTGCCTGGTTTTTGATCGGAGAAGGGGGTCTCGAGAGCGATCTGCCGCACGCCGCTGGTCATCGGTGAGAGCCGAGGGGGCACCAAGTTAGACCGATGTTCTTGATTCCAGAGGTGATGCGGCGCAACTAGCTCCCGCCAAAGCCAAAGCCGCTCTTCTTCTGGCTGTCAGGGGCTTGGGGCTGGTTGGCTTCGGGCTTGGCCAACTCCAGGCTGCGGCAGACCAAAAGCAGGCGCTGGGCTGGATCGCTTAAGGCTTCCCGCCGTTGATAGCTGTTGCTTGCGGCGGGTTTGGCTTTCTCAAGGATGCTCCAGAGCAGGTCCTTGCAGCTGGCGGGAAGTCGGGGGTGATCCATCAGTGGATCGGCGAGCTCTCGGGACCGTGAGCAGCTGGCGGCGCTGTTGTCGCGGGCGCAGCTGATGGTGATCAGCTGCAACTCCTTCAGGCTCTCTTCGCTGGGGAAGGGAACGTAGGGGTCAGCCGCCAGCCCCGCTCCGCCGCTCAGAACTGCAGCAGCGGCAAGGGGCAGGGGCAGCAGCTGACGCAGGGACACCATGGGGCCGGGCTCACTGGCATCCATCTTGGATCGAAATCGCGGCGCCTAGCCCAGAACCATCTTTTTGCTGCGCGCGGGATGCAGCAGATCAATCATCAGGGTGTTGATCCATCCGTCCTGCTTGCTCTGCCAGAACAACAGCAGATAGTGCCCTTTGCGTTGGATCCGCATGGCTAGAGCAGCGGGGTCACCCTCAAGTAACGCGGCTCTGCGTGGCAGGGCTCAAAAGCTCTGCTTTGGTTTCAACAGTTGGAAGAGACTGTGTTCCTAGGACTGTTGAAAGCCGGTGTTTATACCGATAGCGCAGCGCAGATCTGCTCCATAACGTGTGTGCATCTCCGATGGGGATGGGGAACTGAAGGCGCTGGGGGGCCAGCGTCTTTTTTATGGCTCAGGACGCTGAAGAGACCGGTTTTTTTACTCATGGTGTTGCTCTGCGAGCACTCCTAGAACAGCAGCAGACACCAACAGAACGCCCCTGTTCGGGCGCTCGGGTGCCAAGGGCGGCCAACAGGCCGCCCTTCTTCATGGCCCCTGGCTAAAAGGGAGGCTCCATTGCCGTGGGAGCGATGCCTCTTCTGCCGCGCTGGCGCTTCATGACCGATGAGGCCAAGGCTTTAACCAAGCGGGTTGCTGTCTCTGCGGTGGTCTTGCTGCTGGCAGCGCTGTTGCTCCGTGCCCTGCTGCCCTGGATGCTGCTGGTCCTGCTCCTCTGGGGGCTTTGGCGCTGGCGGCGGGGCTAGCAGCCTTGGGTGCGCCATCGTTTTGTATCTGCCGGTACTAACGGGGCCAGGCGATCTCTAGGTTTTCTAACGATGGACTTGGGTAACTGACTTGAGGCAACCAGTCGAGCCCTGGGCTTGAACTCATGTTTGACCCGTTTGGTCTGTCCTGCCTGGATTACTTGATCTGGCTGCGCTCAGGTCAGGAGGCCACGCTTCGCCTCTCCTGCAGTCAATCCACCATTTCCCGTAACGCGAAAGCTGTCGCCGAATCCCTTGGCCTGGATGCCCGCAAGCTCGAGGGGGAGTGGAGCCTGGATGGGGATCTCTCGCTCCTGAATGCCGAGAGGGAGGTGCATCAGTTCGCTCGCTGGCAACGGAAGGATGCCCTGCGCATTGACGGGATCTACGGGGCTGGGGCGCCCTATCTCGAGGGTCTCTCTGATCCTTGGGTCTGCGGTCGATCGAACTTCATGGGGATTCCCTATCCCATGGTGTTGCTCAGCCAGTCGATCTTGGATGTCTGGATCGGTTGCCATCCCGATCTGCCGGAGGAGGACGACAGGTTTGCGGTGATCCCCCTCAGCCGTTACCCCGCCTATTTCTTGGTGGATCGTGCACACCCTCTGCTGGAGTCGCCAGGCGATTTGACCCTGGAGGATTTGCGGGGATTCCCTGTCCTTTCCCTGCCCGATGGTGCGTTTCCGAAGATGCAGCAGCACCTGAAGGGCTTGGGCTTGGCGCGCACTCCAGTGGGAACGACGCGCCATGACCCGCGCCGTTGGGAGGGGCGCACCGAGGATCAACTCACCATCAGCTACGGCAGCCCCCACACCGTGGCCTGTTTCGCTGGGGCCAAGGTTGCTTTGCCTCTCTCCACAGGGCTGACCTTGGGGGATTCCCTGGTGGTGAAGCGCCGTTTCGCGGACAGCGACGCCTTTGTGCAGCTCGTGGCTCAGCTGCGTGCGCGTGCTCAGTCCCTGTCGGCGTCTCGCCCTGAGCTGGTCAGTTGTTGAGCGGCCAATGATTGGACTTGATGAACTGGATTGCCTGGATTACCTGATCTGGCTGCGCACCGGTGATCGGGTGGCCCAACGGCTCAACTTGGATCAAGCCTCGGTGTCCAGAAAGGCGCGGCGAGCCGTGGCGGCCTTTGGCTTGGAGACCAGAAAAGTCGAGGGCGAATGGCAGCTGGAGGGGGATTGCACGCTGCTCGATTTAGAGCGGCAAGTTCACCAAGATTGCCGCTGGAAACGGGACCTGCCGCTGCGGATCGAGGCGCAATATTATTCCGGCCCGTTATTGCTCGATGCACCCCCCAAGGGGTGGCTCTGTGGTGCCTTTGATTGTCTTGATGTCGCCACTCCTTTAAGCCTCTTAAGGCGTGGTGTTGTGGATGTTTGGATTGCTGGCTTTCCTGATGTGCCTGCTGACGATGACGATGCTTTCGCTGTCGTTCATCTCGATCGTTTGCCGACCCATTTGGTGGTCTCCCCCGGTCACCCCCTGACCCGCTTGGGTCAAGCCATCACCCTGGAGGATGTCCGTCAATTCCCCTGCTTGGCCTTGCCCGATGGAGCTTTCCCGAAGTGTCAGGCTGTTTTGGAGGGATTGGGCTTGTGGAACTCCCCCTCGTCGGTCCGCCGCTACTCCTATGAGGCCTGGGAAGGCCGAACCGCCGATGAAGTCACAGTGGCCTACGCCAGTGCCTTTTCGATCAGCCTGTATCCCACAGAAAAGGTGATTTTGTCGATTGAGATTCCACTGAAGGTTGGCGACAGCGTCGTGGTGCCGCGTCGGTTCGCGAATCATCCGCGCTTTCTGGCGTTGCTCGAGCACTTGCGCTCGCGCCTGGAGTCGATGCGTTCGGCCTACCCCGAGCTCGAGATCCTTCCGGCCTAATCCCGCTCCACCCCACTGCCGCAGCGCTGGCGGTTGCGTTCGAGTTTGCGCCGCAGTCGTTCGGTGATGCCCAGATCGGCAGTGCGCCAGAG
>NZ_JAFMKL010000171.1:0-2644 GCF_017852955.1 Vulcanococcus sp. DEBay_Sum22DG08_74 | reverse complement strand
GACACCCGCGATCGCGTTCGCTTCGAGGTGGAGCAGAGCTTCAATAATCTGCGGGCCGATACGCGCACGATTCAGACCACCTCACGCGAGGTGCTCTCCTCCCGTGAATCGCTCCGCTTGGCTCGCCTGCGCTTTCAGGCCGGTGTGACCACCCAGCGTGAGGTGGTGGATAACCAGCGGGACTTGACCCAGGCCCAGCTGCGGTATGCCCAGTCTCTCCGCGACTACAACAGTGGTTTGGCGGACCTGCGTCGCCGCACGGGTCTGGATCAGATCGCCATCTGCCAGTCGCCCAAGCTCTCGGCGATCAAGCCACTTGAGGACGAGACCTACACCGTTCCAGTCCCGCCTGAGCCCCTGCCGCCGGCCTGCTCCGCCCCCTATCCGGCGGCCAAGAGCTAGGGCTTAGTCCGACTAACGTCAGTGACCAGCTGAGCGACTGCAGCTGTCTCTTCCTCTTCCTCGTCTGATCCGTCTGGGGTTGTTCCAGGGGTGCCTGGGCTGTCTGGCGGTGATCTTTGTCGGGATGCTCAATCGGGTGATGCTCACGGAGCTGGGCTTCCCTGGGCTGCTGGTGGGTGGTGCCCTGGCCCTTGAGCAGGTGGTGGCCCCGGCGCGCATCCTGTTCGGACAGATCTCCGATAGCCGGCCCTGGGCAGGCAGACACCGCACCCCCTACATCTGGCTGGGTTCGGCCTTGTTCTGCAGCCTGGCGGTGCTGTTGATCCCGCTGATTTTCCGCCTGCATGCCGCCTTCGGTTCAGGGGATGCTGGGGCGATTACGGCTGGGATTGCGGCGATCTGTGCGGTGGTGGCTTGCTACGGCCTGGCGGTCTCGCTGGCGACGACGCCCTACCTGGCCCTGGTGATTGACCTGACGAGCGAGGAGGAACGCCCTCGTGCGGTGGGCCTGATTTGGTGTTTGCTCACCGTGGGCATCGTGGTGGGTGCAATTGCCACCAGCATTTGTTTGAAGGGGCTGGATGGGGTGAGTGACCCAGCGCTGCTTGAGCCAGCGCTCTTCCAGTTCTTGGCTCGCGTGGCCGTGGTGGTGTTTGCCCTGACGGTCTTTGCGACCTGGGGCGTGGAGCCCCATGCGAGTGAGCGGGCGATTAGTCGCTCGGAGGACCGTGAGGATGCGATCACCCTGGGGGATGCCTGGCGCCTGATCACCTGCAGCCGTCAGGTGCTGGTCTTTTTCTGCTTCCTGCTGGCGTTCACCTTGGCGGTCTTCCTGCAGGACCCGATCCTGGAGAGCTACGGCGCGGAGGTGTTCGGTCTGCCGATCGCTGCGACGGCTTCCTTGAGTGCGGTTTGGGGGGTGGGAACCCTGCTGGGCTTGCTGCTGGCCGGGCTCTGGTTGGTTCCCAAGCTTGGGAAGTTCAGCGCGGCTCGGCTGGGCTGTCAGCTGATCCTGTTGTCGCTGCTGCTGTTGGCGGGCGTCGGGGTGCTGGCTGATCCGAATGCATTGCGGATCGTGCTGTTTCTGTTCGGACTGGCGACAGGGATCGGAACCAATGCCACCTTGGTTTTGATGCTGGATCTCACCCTTCCTGCTGTCGCTGGCACCTTTGTTGGTGTCTGGGGCCTGGCCCAGGCCTACTCACGGGCGTTGGGCAAGGTGATGGGTGGGGGTCTGTTGGATGCAGCGCGCTGGGTGTTGCCTGAGGCACCAGCGCATGTGGCCTACGGGCTGGTGCTGCTGTTTGAGGCGTCCATCGCGGTTCTGGCCTTGGTGCTGTTGAGCCGCGTCAGCCTGAAGCAATTCCGGGCGGATACAGCCGGCAATCTCGATCGTGTTCTCGCTGCGGAGCTGGGGTGACGATGCTTTCTCTTGCGATGCCAGAAGGCTTGGAGCAGCTGGGGCTACTGCTGGATCAGGTGGCCGAGCGACAGCGACAGGACTTTGGCCAGCTGGATTCCGAAGCCAAGGCCGACGGGAGCCTGATCACGGCCTGTGACCGCTGGAGCGATGCCACCTTGGTCAAAGGTTTGGCTGAGCTCTATCCCGGTGAGGGGGTGCTGAGCGAGGAAGGCAGTCAGTCGGTTCCGACCTCGGAGGCCTACTGGGTGGTGGACCCCCTGGATGGGACGACCAACTTCGCGGCGGGGATTCCCTATTGGGCGATTTCCCTGGCCCGCTTTGAGAACGGAGTCCCGGTGCTGGGGGTGTTGGACGTACCGCCCCTGCGTCAGCGGATCGTCGCGATTCGAGGCGGTGGAGCCTGGCGGAAGGACAAGAAATTGGGTGCCCCTTCGGCCCGCAATCAGGTGGCCGGTTGCGCGTCGCTTTGCAGCCGCTCGATTGGGGTGCTGCAGAAGCTTCCGAATCAGCGTTTCCCAGGGAAGATTCGGCTGCTGGGGGTGGCCAGCTTGAACCTGGTGAGTGTGGGGATGGGGCAGACCATCTCGGCCTTGGAGGCCACACCGAAGATTTGGGACCTGGCTGCCGCATGGCTGGTGCTCCAGGAACTGAATTGCCCGATGGATTGGCTGGTGCGGGATCCAGCTCAGCTGAAGGCAGGCGAGGATTTGAGTGAAGCCAACTTCCCTGTGCTGGCGGCGCGCAACGAGGAGACCCTGGCGCGCTTCAAGCCCTGGGCGGACGTTCTGGTGGGCCGCGTTTGACGGGATGGGGGTCAAT
>NZ_JAFMKL010000170.1:0-2658 GCF_017852955.1 Vulcanococcus sp. DEBay_Sum22DG08_74 | reverse complement strand
CGCTGTGATCGCATTTACGAGTTCCAGAACGGCAGCATCAAGGCCTACGGCAGTTATGACGAACTGAAGGAACGCTCAGACAGCTTCCGTGAGTTGGCGATGTTGGAACAACAGCAAGCGGCGTCATGAGCTTTCTGTCCGGTCTGAATGACGCCCAGCGCAAGGCAGTGGACCACCACGAAGGTACATTGCTGGTGGTTGCTGGTGCAGGGAGCGGTAAGACCCGCGCTTTGACTCACCGCATTGCTCACATGATTGGGCAGCACGGCGTCGATCCCGCTGAGCTACTGGCGGTCACCTTCACCAATAAGGCCGCGCGGGAGATGAAGGAGCGGCTCGAGCTGCTTCTCGCAAAGAAGCTGGCCCAGAGCCAATTCGGACAGCCCTGGAGCACCTTGGCGGCTGTCGATCAGCGGCAACTGCGTTCGCGCATCTATCGCGAAGTGATTAAGGACCTCTGGATCGGTACGTTCCACGCTCTTTTTGCGCGCTTGCTGCGCTTTGACATCGACAAGTTCCGCGATCCAGAGGGGCTCACCTGGACTCGGCAGTTCTCGATCTACGACGAAGGGGATACCCAAAGCCTGGTCAAAGAGATCGTCACCCAGGAGCTTGGGCTCGATCCCAAACGCTTTGAGCCCAAGAAGGTTCGCTGGGCCATCAGCAACGCCAAGAACCAGGGCTGGATGCCGGAGCAGCTCGAGGCCGACGCGGGCGGGCAGCGGGGCAAGTTGATGGCTGAGACCTATCGCCGCTATCGGCGTGCCTTAGCTGCGAACAACGCCCTGGACTTCGACGACCTGCTGCTCTTGCCAGTGCAGTTGCTGCGTCAGAACGACCAAGTCCGCAATTATTGGCATCGCCGCTTTCGGCACGTACTGGTTGATGAATATCAGGACACCAACCGCACCCAGTACGACCTGATCAAACTTCTGGTCACGGATGGACGCGATCCGGAATCCTTTGACGACTGGGCCGGTCGCTCGGTGTTTGTCGTCGGCGATGCCGACCAGAGCATCTACAGCTTCCGCGCTGCGGACTTCACCATCCTGATGGGTTTTCAGGATGACTTTGGCGATGGTGCCCCGGACGAGGCCACACAAACCATGGTCAAGTTGGAGGAGAACTATCGCTCCACAGCCACCATTCTTGAAGCGGCGAATGTCCTGATTGCGAACAACAGCGAGCGGATCGACAAGGTCTTAAGGCCGACGCGTGGTGAAGGTGAACTGCTGACGTTGACCCGCTGCGATGACGAGATTGCTGAAGCCGAAGCGGTGGTTCACCGCATGCGAATGATGGATGCGGCCCATCCCGACTTGAGCTGGGGAGATATGGCTGTGCTGTATCGCACCAATGCTCAGTCCCGTGCGATGGAGGAATCCCTGGTGCGCTGGGGCATTCCCTACGTGGTTGTCGGTGGCTTGCGCTTCTATGACCGCCGCGAGATCAAAGACATGCTCGCGTATCTCAAATTGTTGGTGAACCCTGCCGACACGGTGAGCTTGCTGCGGGTCCTGAATACACCCAAGCGCGGTATTGGTAAGACCACGATTGAACGGCTGACGGATGCTGCCAATCAACTTGGGATTCCGCTTTGGGATGTCGTCAGCGATCCGGAGGCCGTGCGCTCCCTCGGAGGTCGTTCGGCGAAAGGATTGCTTCAGTTCTGTGAGTTGATCAACAACCTTAAAGATCGATCCCAAGAGGCAGCTCCCTCTGAGTTGGTTCAGCTGGCGATGGAGAAAAGCGGGTATGTCGCTGAGCTGATTGCTGCAGGGACGGATGAGGCAGAGGACCGGCGTCGCAACCTCAACGAACTGGTCAATGCCGCACTCCAGTACCAAGAGGAAAATGAAGAGGGCTCCCTTGAAGACTTCCTGGCTTCGGCCGCCTTGGCGAGCGATGCCGACAGCAAGGACACCGAGCAGGACCGGGTGACTCTGATGACCCTCCACGCCAGCAAGGGTCTGGAGTTTCCGGTGGTGTTTTTGGTGGGAATGGAGCAGGGCCTCTTCCCCAGCTATCGATCCCTGGAAGATCCAGCAGCCATGGAGGAAGAGCGGCGCCTCTGCTACGTGGGCATTACGCGGGCCAAAGAGCGCTTGTTTCTGTCCCATGCCAGTGAGCGACGTCTCTGGGGCGGCATGCGCGAGCCGGCTGTCCCGTCGGTCTTCCTCTCGGAACTACCGGAGGCCTTGGTTCAAGGCGACATCCCCCGCAGCGGTGGTGCTGCCATCCGCCGCGAACAGCGACTCGATCGGCTCACCCGCGTCGACCGGCCAGATGCAGCAGCTTCCTCGTCACAGCCCGCCAACGCCGTTCGCCGGCGAGCGCCCGCGCGGACGTGGTCCGTGGGCGATCGTGTGCGACACAGCTCTTTCGGAGATGGCCAGGTCACCCACCTCTTCGGCAGCGGTGAAAAGATCTCCCTGGCGGTGAAGTTTGAGGGCATGGGGCCAAAGATCCTCGACCCGCGCCTCGCTCCCATCGAGCCCCTCTGAGGCCGCCGGGCGATGGAGATCCCTGACGTCCCCAAACCCCTCCTAGAGGCCTTGACTCAGGCGGCCGCAGGTCAGCGGTGCGCTCTCGTTGGTGGGGTCGTGCGGGATCTGTTGCTGCACCGCCACCACAAAGATCCCTGGCGCGGACTGCCTG
>NZ_JAFMKL010000169.1:0-2668 GCF_017852955.1 Vulcanococcus sp. DEBay_Sum22DG08_74 | reverse complement strand
GTGCCGCGAACGGTCAGGATCAGCTCGGGGTTGCGCGGGTCGGGCTCGAGCTTGCCGCGCAGACGGGCCACGTAGACATCCACGACCCGCAGATCAGCGGCACGGCGGGGCGGATAGCCCCAAAGCTGCTCGAGGATCTCAGCGCGGGGAACGACCCGGCCAGGCTCACGGAACAACAGCTCCAGCAGGCTGAATTCGGTGTAGGTCAGACCAATGCGCTCACCATCTCGGGTGACCTGGCGGCGATTGGTGTCCACCACGAGGTCGCCGACTCGCAGCACACCTTGACCCGCGGGAACATCCCGAGGCTCGTTGGTGGCCGAACCGCGGCCAACGCGGCGCAGGATCGTGGCGATCCGAGCCTCCAGCTCTTTGGGGCTGAAGGGTTTGGGCAGATAGTCATCCGCCCCCAGATCCAAGCCGGCGACCCGCTCGGCGATGGCATCCAGGGCCGAGAGAAAAATGATCGGCACGCAGGACTCCGCCCGCAGGCGCCGGCAGACCGCGAAGCCATCGAGCTTCGGGAGCATCACGTCGAGCACCACCAGATCAGGCTGCTCTTTGTGGAAGAGGGCGAGCGCTTCCTCACCGTCTTCAGCGCAGACCACCTGATAGCCAGCCAGCTGGAGACGCATGACGAGCACCCGACGCACGGCCGGCTCGTCATCCACCACCATCACGGTGGCGCGCTGCTCTGACGAAGCCTCGACAGAAGAGGCATCACTCTGTCGTTGCTGCTCGTCGAGCGGCATGCACTACACAGCGTGAAGAAGCGCAACGTTAACTCTCAGACCTCTCTTGGCGATAGCCTTTTGCCGGCCAGCTGAGCTATGCAGCGCCAGTCTTAAGGTTTTCTCCAGGTCGACCTAGGGCCAGCGTCCTGCGGCATAGGCGTTCCACTGACGCTCCGCCTCAGCCAAGGCCGCATCACTGCTGATCTGGCCCAACATCGCCCGCTGCAGCTGGGTGTAGACGATGGCCTGCAGCCGCTTCACCCCTGGGCTCGCCGGCACCAGCACCCGAGCTGAACTCAGGGTTTGGGCCGAGAGCAAACGGGCCTGCCGCACCAGCTGCTCCGCCTGAGTCGACGGTTGCTCATCCGCCAGGGCCTCTTCCACCTGCCGCAAGGCACCGGTGGAGGAGGGCAGCACCCGTGCCTGCTCGGCAAAACGCGCCTGGTTATTGGCATCGGTCAGAAAAAGGGCGAAGCGGGTCGCCGGCCCGGCCACCTTGCTCTGGCGGGGAATCGCCAGGGTCATCACTGCCACATTGGCGGCGCCATTGGCACCGGTCAGGGGCGGATAGGGACGGGTGGCCGCGGCCACCTGGGGCGCATTGGTCTGGATGCTGCGCAGGAACTCCGCACCGCTGCCCACCTGGGCCAACTCACCGCTTTGGTAGAGCTCAATCGCGCGCCGGTAGCCCTGGCTGACCACCTCCCGGGGCAGCAGGCCGCGGCGATAGAGATCGCTCCAGAAGGCAAAGGCCCGCCGGCCCGCCGGCGTGTTGAAGGCCGCCCGTTGGCGCTGGTCCAGCAGCGTCACCCCCATCTGCACCAGGGACTCGAGTAACTCCGCGGAGTCCTCAGGAACAACGGTGACAAACAGGGCATAGCGACCCGTTCGGCGCTTCACGGCTTCGGCGTAGGCCGGCACCTCAGCCCAGGTGCGCGGCGGCGCGTCGTAGCCGGCCTGACTCAGCAGCTGGCTGTTGGCCAGGGTGATCCGGGCCGTCAGATACCAAGGAATGGCGAACTGCTGCGGCTGGCCATCGGGAGCGGCGCTTTGGCCCGCTTGCCAGATCAGCGGCAGATAGGTCTCTGCAGCGCCCTGGGGCAACAGGGGCTCAAGGGGCTGCAGGCCGCCTTTGCTGGCCAAGTTGGCCGCGAAGAGCGGGTTCAGATTCACCACATCAGGAGCCGTGCGCGCAAACACCGCCGCCAGCAACTTCCGCTCGACAGATCCCCAGGGGACATCGGTCCAAACCACGTCATAGCGAGGGTTTTGCTGCTCCCAGCGGGCAATGACTCCGTTGAGGTAGTCGTTGAACTTGGGGGCCAGATCCAAGGTCCAGAACTGGATTGGAATGCGATCGGAGGTCTGCCGCCGAGCGGGGGCGCAAGCCGCCAGCACCCCCGTGAGCGCCGCAGCCGCCAGCAGCCCCAAGGCCAACCGCTTGGGCGTCTTCATCCCCGTGCGGAGAGCAGTTGTCGCCAACGCAGCAGCAAAACCGAACAAACCAGGGGGGCCAGCAAGGCCGTGATCAAAGCCTGAGCCGCCAGCAGCTGCAAGCCACCCTCGGGCAACACACCCTGGAACTGCCACTGCAGCAAGAAGCTGCCCCCTAGGACCAGGCTGCCCAGGGCCGCCAGCAGCCCCAGGTTGAAGCTGCGCTCAATCGGACTACCCCGCCGGCCCAGGCGTCCCCACCACCAACCCAACAGCACCAAAGCAGGCAGCTGGGTGACGTGACCGACATGCAAGCCGTCGAGCAGCAAGCCCAAGGCCAAGCCTGCATACGCCCCGGACCAGGGCCCATCCACCAAGGCCCAGGGCAGCAGCCAGAGCACCGCCCAACTCGGGGAGATGCCATCGAGGCTTAACCAGCCCGGGGAAAGCAAGGTCAAAGCCGGGACCGAGAGGGCAGAGGCCACGCAGAGGCCATGGCG
>NZ_JAFMKL010000052.1:0-11767 GCF_017852955.1 Vulcanococcus sp. DEBay_Sum22DG08_74 | reverse complement strand
CAATCTCGGTTGAACCAGAAGCCCCCTCGCAAGAGGGGGCTTTTTGTTGGGGGGGCGCTAGGCCTTGGTCCAGATCACAGGCCTGCGGCGGTTGGGATAGAGCTCCTGACAGAGGGGACAGACCCGCCCATCACAACCACGAGCCGTGCAGAACTCCCTGCCGTAAAAAATGATCTGCAGGTGCAGCTTGTTCCAGGCGTCCTTGGGGAACAGCCGCTTGAGATCCGTTTCAGTGCGAGCCACGCTGACGCCACTGCTCAAGCCCCAGCGCTGAGCCAAGCGGTGGATGTGGGTGTCCACGGGAAAGGCCGGGACCCCGAAGGCTTGAGCCATCACCACGCTGGCGGTCTTATGGCCCACCCCCGGCAGCGCCTCGAGGGCTGAAAAACTGGCGGGGACCTCACCCCCATGGCGCTCCAGCAGGAGCTCCGCGAGACGCTTGACGTTGCGAGCCTTGGTTTTCGCCAAGCCCAGCTGTCTGATGTGGCCCAGGATTTCGGACTCAGGCAGCGCCGCCATGGCCTGGGGTGTTGCTCCAGCCGCAAAGAGGGCTGGCGTGACCTCGTTGACCTTCTTATCCGTGCACTGGGCACTGAGTAAGACAGCGATCAACAGGGTGAAGGGATCGCTGTGGTCCAACGGGACCGGCGTCTCGGGGTAATGCTCCTCAAGGCGCTGCATGATCAGCGCCGCGCGCTCCTGCTTCCTCAAGACCGAACGCTGCTGCAACCAAAGCCCAGTTTGTAGGCTCGCACCAGCGCACTCAGCCCATGGGAAGCAGCTTCGGCGATCTCTTCCGCATCAGCACCTTCGGCGAATCCCACGGCGGCGGGGTTGGCGTGATTGTGGAGGGTTGTCCGCCGCGACTGGAACTCGACCTCGAGGCGATCCAAGCCGAGCTGGATCGACGCAAACCAGGCCAAAGCAAGATCACAACCCCCCGCAAAGAAGACGATCGGGTGGAAGTCCTCAGTGGTCTGCTCGATGGGGTCACGCTCGGCACCCCGATCGCGATGGTGGTGCGCAACAAAGACCAGCGCCCCCAGGACTACAAGGAGATGGAGGTGGCCTTCCGCCCCTCCCACGCCGATGCCACCTACCAAGCGAAATACGGCATCCAGGCCCGCAGTGGTGGCGGGCGCGCCTCAGCGCGGGAGACGATCGGTCGGGTCGCCGCTGGGGCCATCGCCAAGCAGCTGCTGAGCAAAGCCCACGGCACAGAAGTGGTGGCCTGGGTCAAACGCATTCATGACATCGAGGCCGAGATCGATCCAGCAGCGGTGACCCTTGAGGCCGTCGAAAGCAACATCGTGCGCTGCCCCAATGCCGCTGTTGCGGAGCGGATGATCGAGCGGATCGAAGCCATCGGGCGGGAAGGGGACTCCTGCGGTGGCGTGATCGAGTGTGTGGTTCGCGGCGTACCCGCCGGCTTGGGCATGCCCGTCTTCGACAAGCTTGAGGCCGATCTGGCCAAGGCGGTGATGTCCCTACCGGCCACCAAAGGCTTTGAGATCGGCTCCGGATTTGCCGGAACCTTGCTCAAGGGCAGCGAACACAACGATGCGTTCTTGCCCACTGGAGATGGCAGCCTGCACACCGCCACCAACAACTCCGGCGGAATTCAGGGGGGGATCAGCAACGGCGAGGCGATCGTGATCCGCGTGGCCTTCAAGCCAACGGCCACGATCCGCAAGGCCCAACAAACGATCAATGCCCGGGGTGAGGCCACGACCCTGGAAGCAAAAGGTCGGCACGACCCCTGCGTGTTGCCCAGGGCCGTACCGATGGTGGAGGCGATGGTCGCCCTTGTGCTGGCTGATCACCTGCTGCGGCAGCAGGGTCAGTGCAGCCTCTGGTGAGAGCGGATCAACGCAGGCTGGTCAGCTGAGCAGCGCCGTTGTTGCCGTTGGTCGAGGGTGCGGAACCCAAACGGCCGACGGCCTTCGCCATCCGCTTCGCCACTGAGCCACCGCGGGTGGCCCCGGTCTTCTTCACCGGGTTGCGTGCTGCTTTTTTCGCAACCGGCTTGGCCTTGGGCGCAACCTTGGATTTCGCAGCAGCTGCAGGCTTGGCCTTCGCGGCAGTGCTCGCAGCTTTCTTCGGAGCTGCTTTCTTCACCACTGTGGCTTTCGCCACAGGCTTGGCCTTGGCGGCAGCGCGCTTGGTGGTGGTTGCCGATGCCTTTTTGGCAGCGGTCTTCTTGGGGGCGGCTTTCTTGGGCGCCGCTTTACTGATGGTGCTGCGGCTGCGGTGGCTCAGGATCAGAGCCCATTCCGCATCCGAGAGGTTCGCGGGCTTGGCGCCATGGGCATTGGCGAGCTTGGCCGCTTTCTCAATGTCGGAAATGAGGTTTTTCCAAGAGGTCGCGAAACGCTTGTCGGATTGCGACTTGGCTCCGCTTTCAACCAGGGTCTCGACGACCCCAGCTGCAGAGACTTTCTTGCGGCGGCGATTGAAAATCTCCTTTTGGAGCTGAGCGATCAGAGCATCAGCTTTATCGCTCAACTTGATGGTGAGTTGAGACATAGGTCGAAAGACGTCTATCCCATGAGTAACACTCTGGACTCAACCTGACAACAAGTCGCCATTGGCACGCTGCTCGAGCCATGCCAGCAGCGCCGTCAACCCTGGCCGCAATTGCAGGGGTTGCTGTGGCCCTTGAGACGTCTCAAACAAGCTCCCTCCCAAGGCCACCGCATCGACTCCGGACTCCAACCAGAGACGTGCATCCAGGGCTGACAACCCTCCTGCCGCAATGCAATAGGGCAATGGCGACAGGGGTCCTGCAAGCGAGTTCCAATAGCTCGGACCCAGGCTGCTGGCCGGGAAAAGCTTCACCGCGGGAGCACCCAAGGCCTGGGCCCGTGCCACTTCTGACGGGGTGTAGACACCAGGAATCAAGGTGATCCCGGCCTGTTGCGCTTTCGCCAAAAGCTCAGGCTCAAGGATGGGCGAGACGACATAGTCCAAACCGGCGGATTGAGCAGCCGCCAATCCCTTCAGGCATCGCACCGACGCAGCACCGAGGCGCAGGGATGGAAAGGACTGGCGCAGCTCCACCGCCAACGCAACCCAGGCGGGAGTGAGAGCAACCGCCAACTCGACATGGCGCAGACCTGCATCAACCAGCAGGTTCAGTTGTTGCTGGGCCTGCTGACGCTCAGAAACACGAAGCACCGCCAGCACAGGCTGGCGGTGCAATCCCCTGAGAAGCCCAGAGGGATCTGAGGCGAAGACCTCAGACGTATTCAGCAACTCGGACATCGCTGCGGATCAACAGCTCTTGAAGATCCTCAGCATCCACGGTCTCGCGCTCAACGAGCATCTCGGCGAGCTCATCAAGAACGCTGCGGTTGCCGTTGAGAACGGCGATCGCCCGCTTGTAGGCCTCTGCCACCAGCAAGCTGACCTCTTCATCGATCGCAGCGGCGGTGTCTTCCGAGAAGTCACGCTCAGCTGCGATGTCACGGCCGAGGAACATGCCGCCCTGGCTTCGGCCCAGGGCCACAGGACCGAGGCGATCGCTCATGCCAAAGCGCGTGACCATCTGACGGGCCACCCGGGCCACCTGCTGGAGGTCGTTGGAGGCGCCGGTGGTGACTTCGTCTTCGCCATAGACGATCTCTTCGGCAACCCGGCCACCCAGGGCAACAGCCATCTGGTTCTGGAGATAGGCGCGGGAGTAGAGACCGGACTCCATGCGCTCTTCACTGGGGGTGAAGAAGGTCAGACCGCCAGCGTTACCGCGGGGAATGATCGAGATCTTCTGCACCGGGTCGTAGTCGGGCATCAGGGCGCCAACCAAGGCGTGACCGGCCTCGTGATAGGCCACAAGGCGCTTGCGCTTCTCGCTCATCACCCGGTCCTTCTTCTCAGGACCAGCCATGACCCGCTCAATCGCATCATTCACCTCGTCCATGGAGACTTCGGTGAGCTGACGGCGAGCCGCCAGGATCGCGGCTTCGTTGAGGAGGTTGGCGAGATCGGCGCCGGTGTAGCCAGGGGTCCGGCGGGCAATCTTGTCGAGATCAACGTCCTTGGAGAGGGTCTTGCCGCGGGCATGGACCCCAAGGATCTGGAGACGACCGGCGTAGTCCGGGCGATCGACGACCACCTGGCGATCGAAACGACCGGGACGCATCAGTGCTGCATCCAGAACGTCAGGGCGGTTGGTTGCCGCGACGATGATGATGCCGGTGTTGCCCTCAAAGCCATCCATCTCCGTCAGGAGCTGGTTGAGGGTTTGTTCACGCTCGTCATTGCCACCGCCGAGTCCAGCGCCGCGTTGACGACCGACGGCGTCGATCTCGTCGATGAAGACGATGCAAGGGGCGTTCTTCTTGGCCTGCTCAAACAGGTCACGAACGCGGCTGGCGCCCACACCAACGAACATCTCGACGAACTCCGAACCGGAGATCGAGAAGAAGGGGACACCGGCCTCCCCGGCAACGGCCTTCGCCAGAAGGGTCTTACCGGTGCCCGGAGGACCCACCAGCAGCACGCCCTTGGGGATCTTGGCGCCAACGGCCGTAAAGCGGTCGGGGTTCTTGAGGAAGTCGACGACCTCGGTCAACTCGAGCTTGGCGCCTTCAATGCCGGCCACATCACCAAAGGTGACCTGGGTCTCGGGCTCCATCTGAACCCGGGCCTTGCTCTTGCCGAAGTTCATCGCGGGGTTGCCGCCACCGCCCTGGGCGCGGCGCAGCAGGAAGAACAGGCCACCCAGCAGCAGCAGGGGGAAGATCAGGGAACCAATGGCCTGCTGCCAAGCCTGGGGCTGACGGGAGGGCTCAACGGCGATGTCGACCTTGTGACCTTCGAGGAGCTTCAGCAGGTCCTTGTCAGGGGCAAGGTTGACCACGGCACGCTGGCCGTCGTTCTCCACCACCTGGGCCGTGCCCCGATCGGGAGCGATCAGCACACGGGAGACCTCGTTGGCTTCAACGGCTTCCACGAAGTCGCTGTAGCGGAGGGTGCGCGGCGCATTGGCGGGATCAGGACGATCCAGGAAGGCCGTGCCAACGGCGATCACCACTACGGCTAGGAGGACGTAAAGCCCCGCATTGCGCCAGCGCTTCTTCACTTGCTTCTCCGCTTGTTCGAGGACAGTGATTAAGGAATGTTAACCGGACTCAGGCTGCTGAACGCAGAACCTCGACAACGCTCTTGAAGGCGAACCATTCGGGGATTTCCTCACCGCCGCGCAGCATCTTGCGGAACTGGGTGCCGCTGAGCTTGCGGATGTGCAGACCGCGGGCATCGGCGTGCTCAGCCGTCACGTAGCCCTCTTCCTCGGTGTAGACGAGGTTCAAGGACGGCACGGTCTCCATGCCCAGCTCAGGAGCGTTCTCACGGGCGAAGTCCTGGGCCTGATAGGGGCCATAGAAGTCCTCACCGCTGATGGAGGACTTACAGCCAGCCATGTCGCGGCCAATGATGAAGTGGGTGCAGCCGTAGTTCTTGCGGATGATCATGTGCTGCAGCGCCTCCCGGGGCCCAGCCATGTGCATCGAGTAGGGGAGGTAGGCCCAACGGATGCGGGGGTTGTTCACCTCAGCGGCCAGGCGCTCATAGGTCTGGAAGCGAACAGCACCGGGGATGTCGTCGTCCTGGGTCGGTCCGCAGGTGGGGTGCACCAGGACCACGCCCTGATCGCTCACGTTGGTGGCATCGAGGGCCCGGGTGAAGAGCTCGTAGTGGGCGCGGTGGATCGGATTGCGGCACTGGAAGGCCACGACGTCCTCGCCCTCAGGCAGGTTGGCGCGCACCTCAGCCGGGGTTTTGCAGGGGAAGACACGCTCAGGCAGCTCCAGGCCTTGGATCGAGCCACCCAGATAGAAGCGACCGCGCTCGGTGGCGATCATCTTCACGGCAGGGTGCTCCAGGGAGGAGGTGCCGTAGCAACCGACGGCTTCACGGGCCTTGTCGGGCTCCCACTTGCTCTCAACCGTCATCACCGCCAGCTCTTGACCGCGATAGGTCAGCAGCAGCTTTTGGCCGACGGCGATGTCATCGCGATCGGTATCCATCACGATCGGCAGGCCAAAGAGAAGGCCGCTGGTGGTGCGGTTCTTCTCCACCACCGAGAGATAGTCGTCCTGGTGCATGAAGCCGCGCAGCGGCGAGAAGCCACCCACCATCAGCAGCTCGACGTCGCAGGCATTGCGATCGGAGCACTCAACAACGTGATCCACGCCGGCCTTGAGCGCATCACGCTGATCGGCAGGCACCCGCAGGTCCACAAGGGTGCCGCCGTGGGGAGCGATCAAACCCGAACGGGTTGCTGCAGCTGCGGAGGTCATGGCGGCGAGGGATGGATCCAATGCCGGCGATTCTCCCAGAGCACTCGGGAAACCATGAAAAAGGGGGCTCCGAAGAGCCCCCTGATCAAACGTTCTGAGACCGGGAAGGGGATCAGGCCTTCTCGAGGCGGCCGTAGAGCTGACCAACGATCTTGACGTCGACAGGGTCATGGCTGCCCATGTCGGTGTCAGAGGGCTGAACAGCGGTGAAGACGCCTGCGAACTCACCGGTGGAGGCATCCACCTTGGTGATGGAGAGGTTCATCTCACCGGTGCCGTCGATGTAGCGCTTGCTGTTCTCACGGGCCAGCTCATCGTCCTGACCGTTCAGAGCAATCAGACCTTGGGCGTACTGAACACCGGTGGTCAGTGCACGACCCTTGGGATCGAGGAAGTTGGAGGTGCGGTAGCTGGGAACGCGATAAGCACCGTTGAGGTCGGTGCTGGTGCTGATGGCGGCGCCATCAGCGGTGGCGTCGAGCTCCTTGGAGGAGAAGGTGAAAGGCACTTCCTCACCACCGGGCAGCAGCACGGTGACGATCTGGAAGTCGATGCCGCCGAGCTCCTTGAAGTTGATGCCGTTACCGGTCACGGCCAGATCGCCGTAGACCTGATCGAGGCTGGTGGTGAAACGGGTCAGGATCTTGGTGGCCACGAACTGGGCCTCCTGACGCTTGTTGGCGGGCTCGCCCTTCACGTACACCTCAGCGGGGTGCATGCAGACCTCGCGCAGCTGGTACTTGGTGTTGCTGTCGAGGGGGATGGACCCGCGGGCGGAGTCGGGAAGGGTCGGGCAGTCATTGGCCAGACCGGTGTTGTGGATGTCGTCGTAGGTCAGATCAGCCCGATCAATAGCCTTCGCGCCGCCACTGCAAGCGGTCACGAGGGTCAAACAAAGGGCCAGCACGACGGCCAGCAAAGGACGGAAACGCATGGGGAGAAACCGGTCTGGCGGGGAAAACCTCAGGGATTGGGGTACGCCCGATCGGGATACTACCGGTGCAAAACGCCCATTCCGCGTACCATGTCGCGGCTCTCAACAACCTGTATGCGAGAGCGGCCGATTGAATTCCTTTATGAGCGACGCCAGCACCACCACACAGATCGACGAGAGCCTGGTCCGAGGCGACTGGGAAGCCCGCCTGAGCTCAGAGCTGGAGAGCCTCGAAGAGCTGGCCGCCGAGGTGGATGGTGAAGCACAGGCCCTTCTCCTGCTGCTGCGCCGGCTCGAGGAGCTGCACCGCACGATCCAGGACGGCGCCTTCCGCTCCAGCCTCCCTTCTGATCGCGGCGAGCTCTTCAACCTGCTGAAGGGCATGGAGAAAAGCGGCGGCTGGCCCTACATCCCCCGCCTGCAGCTCCGCACCTTTATGGATCTGCTTCAGAACGACGACGATTCAGCCATGGCCGCCTGAACAGGCCGCCAGAGCGGTCAGCAGCCGATGCGCCAAGGCGAGCTTGCCCATCGGTTCAACCCGCTGAACCGCCTCACCAGGGCCAAGGATCCAGCCCTCATTGGACAAGCCACCAAATCCTGCTCCCGGCGCATCAATCGGGTTTGCGAAGAGCAGGTCGCATCCTTTGCGTGCCCACTTGGCCTGGGCCTGAGGCAGCACATCCCCGGTGTGGGCCGCGAAGCCGAGGATCCCTTGCCCAGCCGGACGGCGCTCGACCAGTCCCCGCAGAACATCCGGGATGGGCTCCCAACCCGCCTCCATCGCCAGCGCTAGGTCCTGCTTGTCGGGTTTGTGGCTGAAGCGTTGCTTCGGGCGGTGGTCCGCAACAGCCGCGGCCATCGCAATCGCATCGGCCTTGGGCTGAAGCGCCTCGAGGGACGCCTGCAGCTCCGCTCCGGTCTCAATCGGATGGCAGTGCAGACCATCGAGCCAAGCCGGCTCGAGCTGGAGGGGCCCATGCACCAGATCCACCTCAGCCCCGCGCAGACGAGCGGCCTGGGCAAGCAGGACCCCCATGCGACCGCTGCTGGGATTCGTGATGCAACGGGCTGGATCAAACCACTCGCGGGTGGGGCCAGCACTCACCAGCAGCCGGCGTCCCTGCCAATCGCGCTGCCAACCCCAGAGCGCCAGGGATTCCAGCGCCAGAAGCAGGGATTCAGGCTCGGCCATCCGCCCAGCCCCTTCGCGATCACAGGCCAGCAGTCCAGCGCCGGGCCCCAAGGGCAAGACCCGCTCGAAGTCCTGGAGGGTTTGCCAATTGCGGCTGACCCCCGGTGAAGCCCACATGGCTGTATTCATCGCCGCAGCCGCCAGGACTGGCGCTTCCGTGGCCAGCAGCAGAGAGGCCAGGAGGGTGTCGCCCAGCCCGTAGACCCAGCGGCCCAGGCTGGTGGCCGACAACGGGGCCAGCAGCACCAGCTCTGCCCACTCGGCCAACTCCACATGCAGCGGGCGGGCGGCGGTGTGACTCCACTGGTCGGCGTCCAGATAGCAGCGCTGACGGCTGAGGCTGGCCAGGGCCACCGGACTGACCAGTTGCGCAGCGCTGGGGGTCAGGACACAACGCACCTCGGCGCCGCGCTTGGCCAAAGCACTGACCACCAGCGGGAGCTTGACCGCGGCGATGCTGCCGCTGATCCCGACCAGAACGCGACGCCCCTTCAGGGGATCAGCCAAGGGCTCAGTCCTCATCGAAGGGCTCTTGATCCACCAGGTGCACGTAGGGCCGCGCCAGCTCCGGACGGTGAATGGCGATGGCACGGAGCAGGTGCCAATCGTTCAAGGCCGCAAACGGACTGGGGTAGTCGTCCTGATCCAAACGTCGCCCCAGTTCCTCCATCGAGGCCTCGGTCTGGGCAGCGATCAACTCAGGGGTGATGGAAGGGGAAGCGGTCATGGCCGTTGAAGACTGATAAGTTCTGGCCAGGACAAGGATTCTTCCTGGTCTTTCGGGGGAATTAGCTCAGCTGGTAGAGCGCTGCGATCGCACCGCAGAGGTCAGGGGTTCGAGTCCCCTATTCTCCATCCACCCTTGAAGTCCCTGTGCGGATCTGGCCATGAACTGGAAACCAGAAGCAGAGGCCAAGCTCAAGGAGATCCCTTTTTTTGTGCGCCCAGCCGCCCGCAAACGGATTGAAGGGATGGCCAACGAGGCTGGCCTGGATGTGATCGACGAAGCCTTTTTCGAGGACGCCAAGGCCAAGTTCGGCCAGAAGTAGGGCCGCGATCCACCCTTGTGGGGTTTGACGGGCTGGCTGCGGCCAAGTCTCTGCTAAAGGGCGATGGGGTAAAAGGGTTTAGCTTTCGAGACCTTTCCCGCTCATGTCGCAGTCGAAGCGCGAGCAAGTGGTGAGCCACCTGCGTTACATCCGCCAAGAACTGCGCGAGATGCATCAAGGCGTGATGGAAGACGGTCTCCTGCCTGAAGCCGGCGAGGTTCGTGGCGTGATGGCCCAGATGGAGGCACTGCTGGAACTGCTGGAAGGCAAGGGCAGCCGCAAAGCCAAAGATGCCGACAGCTGAAGTCAGCTGATCCACTCAGCCCGGGGATACCCGGGCTTTTTTAATGCCCCTGCGGTAAACCTCAAGGCAAACCGCCCGCACCGACTCCCCTGACCCTGACGCCCCCACCTCAGCGCACCAGGCTGCAGCGCAACCTGGGTGGAGCCTGGCCGCGCCTGGAGCGCTGGGCGAGCAATCCCTGGCGACGGCTCTCGGTGCTGCTGATCGTGCTGCTGAGCACCTTCTTCCTGGGGAATGCCATCGCCACCCTCACCGGGGCGCGCTCCTTTCTGGATCCCCCAGCTGCCCTGCTCTGCGTCTTGGCAATCGAAGCCGCGATTCGCCTGAGGGGCCCACTGCTGCGGAACACCAGCAACCGTTTGGGGCTACAGCTCTTGGACATGAGCCGGGTGGGGTTTTGCTACGGCCTGCTGCTGGAAGGCTTCAAGCTGCTCTGAGCTAGCCGGCGGCCAGGAGATAGAGCAGGGCCATCCGAATCGGGATGCCGTTGGTGACCTGCTCCTCCACCAGACAGAGCGCCGGGTCATCCAACAGAGCTCCACTCATCTCCACGCCACGATTGACCGGACCGGGATGGAGCACAGGAATCTTGCCCTGCAGGCGCCTATGGGTGAGGCCAAAACGGCGGTGGTAACTCTCGAGGCTGGTGAGCAGGTTTTGGTTCATCCGCTCCTTCTGCAGGCGCAGGGTCATCACGGCATCGGCGCCGACCAAGGCCTGATCGAGATCGCGCTCGATCCGGATGCGGCCCCGCTTGGCGACTGGGTCGCTGGCCTGCCCAGGCGGCGGGGCGTCCACGAACTGTTCGAAGGCCTGCGGCAGCAGGGTGGCGGGCCCGCAGAGCACCACCTCGGCGCCGCAGGCGGTCAGGGCCCAGAGGTTGGAGCGGGCCACACGGGAATGGAGGATGTCGCCGACGATCACAATCCGCCGGCCCCGCAGCGCTTCAGGCGTTGGGCTCTCGGGGTTGAACTGACGCGCCAGGGAAAACAGGTCCAGCAGACCCTGGCTGGGATGGCTGTGCAGGCCGTCTCCACCGTTTAAGACCGCCACGCGATCACCGCTGAGGTCAAGGTCGTGGGCCAACGAGGCGGGAATCCCGGTGCAGCGGTGACGCACCACCAGCAAGTCAGCTCCCATGGCCACATAGGTGCGCACCGTGTCGAGCAGGCTCTCCCCTTTGCTGAGGGAACTGGAGGAGGGAGAGAAGCTCTGGACATCCGCCGACAACCGTTTGGCCGCCAGCTCGAAGCTGCTGCGGGTGCGGGTGCTGGGCTCAAAAAACAGGGTGGTGACGAGCTTGCCCTGCAGGGCCGGCAGCTTGCGGGCGCCACTGGTGGGCATCGCCCGAAACCGCTGGGCTAGCTCTAAAACAGTGGTGTAGTCCTCAAGCGAGAAGGCCGCCAGATCCAGCACATGGCGGTGGGTCCAGTCGCTCAAGGTCTGAGGCAAGCGTCAACAGCAGGCTAGAAGCCCATGACGCAAGAGGCCACGTCCCAGGCCTCGGCCAAAGGTGGATTGCGATCCCCCTTGGCACGTCGACTGATGCTGCGGCTGCTGCGGAGGTACCAGCGCCAAGGCCAGTCCTGCCCCTGACTGATGCCGATCCGAGTCGTTTGAACCAACTGCGCTTCACGCAGCTCTGGCAAGCGAGGGGCCAGCCAAAGCCCCTGCGCAGGGCTGCTGGGGCAGCAGTCATGGCTGCGGTCCAGGCCAAAGCGGCGAGCCAGCAGGGCTGGACCCGCGGCAATCCGCTCCTGCTCCCCCGGCATCGCCAGGGCACGCAGCAGGACGCCGTTGGCCCAGTCAGCCCTATGGGTCACCACGTTCACGCAGTGGTGAATGCCATAGCTCACATAGACATAAAACCGCCCTGGCTCACCAAAGAGCGTTTCGTTGCTGGGTGAGCGGCGGCGGAAGCCGCGTGTGGCGGGGTCGTCCTGGGAATACGCCTCGGTTTCCACCACCACGCCCCAGAGCAGG
>NZ_JAFMKL010000168.1:0-2677 GCF_017852955.1 Vulcanococcus sp. DEBay_Sum22DG08_74 | reverse complement strand
GAGCAGAGGCGCTCGGTGATGGGCAGCGAGCCGGGCCCGTAGTTCAGGTGGGCATAAGCCGGCTGGCGGTGGATTGGAATCGGGTAGTAGATGATCGTTGTGACGCCGGCCTCCTGGAGCTGCTGTTTCAGCCAGTCGCGGCAGCAGGCTTCCGGGAGGCCGAAGTTGGCGCTGTCAGCGGACGGGGTGCAGCTTGAGCCGCAGGCCGGCGTGGGACTGCAGGCGGGGACACGAACGACGAACTGGTTCCAGCTGTGGCCGGAGGGACCGGCCTCGGGCAAGGCGAAGCCGCTGCTGCCGCTGAGTTCGGCGCGGTAGCGCTGGGCGATGGCCGTGCGCTTCTGGACCCAGTCGCTCAGGTGGGGCAGCTTGACGCCCAGAACGGCGGCCTGGATCGCATCGAGGCGGCTGTTGTAGCCGAGCTCGCTGTGGAGGTAGCGGCGGGGCATCCCGTGCACCGCCAGCTCCCGCATCCGTTGGGCCAGCGCCTCGTCTTTGCAGGTCACGGCACCGCCGTCACCGGCGCCACCGAGATTTTTGGTGGGGAAGAAGCTGAAGCAGCCCACATCGCCACAGCTGCCCACGGGGATTCCAGCCCAGATGGCTCCGCTGGCCTGGGCGCAGTCCTCGACCACCCTGAGGTTGTGCCGCGCGGCAATGGCGCAGACGCGCTCCATGTCGACTGGCCGGCCAAACAGATGCACTGGGATCAGAGCCTTCGTGGCGGGGGTGATTGCGGCTTCCACCTGATCCAGGTCGATCAGATAGGAGCTCTCCTCGACATCAACGAAGACCGGTGTGGCGCCCACGGCGCTGATCGCTTCTGCGGTGGCAAAGAAGCTGAAGGAGGCGGTGATGACCTCATCGCCTGGACCGATGCCCAGGCCGCGTAGGGCCAGGATCAGGGCGTCGGTGCCGCTGTTGCAGCCCACGGCAAAGGGGCTCTGCACGCTCTCGGCAAAGGCCTTCTCGAAAGCAGCGATGACCCCGCCACCGATGTATTGACCGCTACGGAGAACCTCCAAAACCGCTGCATCCAGCTCAGGTCCGAGCTGCGCCAGCTGTTCCGTGAGGCTGAAGGGGGGCACCTGCATGAAGGGAACCTTAAGGCCCCCACTCGGTTCTCGGCCCTCTAGGGCTCCTGCGGGTGCCACTTGATGTTGCAGCCGATCGATGGCGTTTGCTCGGGGCTGATCGCTTGACCGTTCAACAGGGCGTCGATGGCCGCCCTCAGGTCGGCGCCATTGAGCGGTTGGTCGTTGCCGGGGCGGCTGGCATCGAGCTGGCCGCGATAGACGAGCTGGTGCTGGCTGTCGAACAAAAAGAGATCGGGGGTGCAGGCGGCCTGGAAGGCCTTGGCGACCGCTTGGCTGGCATCAAAGAGATAGGGGAAGCCCCAGCCCTGGCGTTGGGCCTGTGCGCTTAAGCCTTCGGGGCCGTCCTGGGGGTGGGTGATGGTGCTGTTGCTGGAGATCGCCACGATCTGCAGCTGCTGGCCGTAGTCGCGCTCCAGGCGGCCCAGCTCGGGCTCGATGTGGATCACGTAGGGGCAGTGGGCGCAGATGAACAGCACCAACACCGGTTGGGCTTCCAGCGATGCTGTGCTCCAGCTGCCGCCTGCGGCCCGCTCCAGCGCGAACGCCGGCAGGGGCGTTCCCAGGGGCAACATTTCAGACGGGGTGAGCACCATGACAACGCCACCAGAATGGGGCTGATTGTGCCCTGAACTGCCTTGGGTTGGCCCCGTCCCGCAGCGGCTCTCCTGGCCCTGGCTCTGCTGGGTTGTGTGCCCGCTCACCGCAGCGCCACCTGGACGATCTATCCCCTGCAGCGCGCCCAGCCCCATGACGGCTTGGCGGTGGTGAATCAGCCCGACGGCTACGGGCTGCACATCTGGCTCTCCACCGACACCCGGGAGGCCGGCGTGTGCAAACCCCGCTGGCTGGTGGATCCGGCTCGACTGTTTAACGGCAATGGCAGCAGGCCCTTCAGCACGGGCCTGGCGAGCCGTCAGGAGTTTTTTGAAGCGGCCAACCGCCAGGACGTGCAGCGGGCCCTCCGGCAGGAGCTGAAAGCGCTCTGCCGTGAGCGCGCTCCCAAGGCCCGCTGGCAGTGGACGGTTCCGCCCCGCAGCGCCGCTGAGGTCTCGGCTCCAACCTTCCCGATGCTCGAGGAGCGGGACCTGCTCAGTCCCCCAGAGGAGAACGCAGCTTCTTAAGCCTGCGGCGCCCAGTCGGCCCAGACCTCCCGTTCGGCTTGCCGCCAGTAGCGGCTAAAGCGCCCCAGATTCACTCCCTCCTCCAGCTCGACGAAGGGTGTGGGTTCGAGCTGTACCACCGGCAGGGATTGCTCGAGCGTGCGGCAGATGCTCCCCACGCGGGGATCCACGCTGGAGCTGGTGACGATGCCATCGGCGCCATGGGCTTGGGCAAAGCGCAGCACCTCACTGGCCACATCCCCTTGGCGCAGGGTCACGGGCAGCTCCAGCAGGCACTCATACAGAAAGCCGATGCGTTTCAGGCTGACCGGCTCGGCCGCCCCCTGGGGATCGGCGGTGGTGGGGCTGTTGCCCCGCAGCAGTTCTCGGTCAAACACGAACACCGCCGGCTGACCGGGGTACGCCAGGAGGGCGGGGTTACTGGGGCCCAGGGCGTCCCCGTGTAGCCACAGGATCGGG
>NZ_JAFMKL010000167.1:0-2703 GCF_017852955.1 Vulcanococcus sp. DEBay_Sum22DG08_74 | reverse complement strand
GAGGCGGTGGAGTTGGCCAACCGCTACAGCGATGAGCAGGGCCGCCGCATGATCAACGGCGTGCTGCGTCGTTTCACCAACGCCCCCGCCAAGAGCTGAGAGACGGCATGGTTTACGACTGGTTCAATCGCAGCGCGGCCCCTCAGAACCCCCAGGATCCCCAGCCGGAACAGGCCGCTGAGCCCCCTGCCCAGGACGAGGCCCCTGCCGCTCCCACTCCTGCAGCTGCGGAGCCCTCAGACATCGATCAGGACGCTCTTGATTGGGCGCGCCAGGCCTATGCCCGCCTGAAGGCCCAGCAGGAAGCGCAGAAGCAAGAAGCCGCCGCTGCTGCTGAGCCACAACCCGAACCAACACCCCCGGCGGAGTCCACACCGGTCTCGACTCCTGATCCCGTTCAGGCCGCCAAGATCCCCGAGCCTGCTGCCGGCTTGTCCTTGCTGGAGCAGGCAGCAGCCCAGCGGGCCCAGCGTCAGCAGGAGCAGCTGGAGCGGGCGATTGAGACCCCGGCCGCTCCCGTCGAACCGACTCCAGCGGCGACCGATGAGGCGGCTCCAAGCCTGGGGGATTTCGATGAGGACTTCACCTGGTCGGCCGAGGTGTTGGCCGCCCAGGGCCGCCAGCTCTCCGACATTTCCCTTGAGGAAATCGACTGGCTGGGGCGCCTGCGCCGGGGCATGGAGAAGACCCGCCAGGGCTTCGTCACCCAGTTGCTCGACACCCTCGGCGACGACCCGCTGACCCCAGAGGTTCTCGACGACCTCGAATCACTCTTGCTGCGGGCTGATGTCGGGGTGCAAGCCACCGATCAGGTCCTGGAGGCCCTGCGCAAGCGCTTGAACGAGGAAGTCGTCGAGCCCGAGGAGGGCATTCGCTTCCTCAAAGACCAGCTGAAGGGTCTGCTTGATCAGCCCATCAAGGCCAGCGGTACCGCGTTACTCGCTCCCGAGCGCGGCCGCCTGAACGTCTGGTTGATGGTCGGGGTGAACGGGGTCGGTAAAACCACCACCCTGGGCAAGCTCGCCAACCTGGCGATCCGAAGTGGCTACAGCTGCCTGATCGCCGCGGCTGACACCTTCCGGGCCGCGGCGGTGCAACAGGTTCAGGTGTGGGGTGAGCGCAGTGGCGTCACGGTGGTCTCCAACCCCTCCGCGAATGCTGATCCTGCGGCGGTGGTCTACGACGCGATCGGTGCGGCTCAGGCCAAGGGCACGGATCTGGTTTTGGTAGACACCGCAGGTCGTCTGCAGACCAAGCACAACCTGATGGAGGAGCTCACCAAGGTGCGCCGGATCGTCGACAAGCTGGCGCCGGATGCCGAGGTGCAGTCCCTGCTGGTGCTCGACGCCAGCCAGGGTCAGAACGGCTTGAAACAGGCCATGGCCTTCGCCCAGGCGGCTGGTTTGACCGGTGTCGTGCTGACCAAGCTCGATGGCAGTTCGCGCGGCGGCGTCGCCTTGGCGGTTTCCTCGGAAGCGGGGTTACCGATCCGCTTTATCGGTGCGGGCGAAGGGATCCGTGATTTGAGGCCCTTCAACAGCTTCGAGTTCGTCGAGGCCCTGCTGGCCAAATAAACGCGGCTATCTTGCGCGCAAGTGAGCAACTTGCCGCCTGCCTATCACTCTCATCCCGGCGGAGTGGGCTCCCTGAAGCCGGCATCCGCCGTCGCTTCACTGCGTCAACTGCTGGACAGCCTGGGCAAGGAGCAGCGCCGCAATCAGGAGCTGCTGGCGTCGTTGGCCTTTGCCCTGCGCAGCTTCACCAACCTGGAGCGCTTCCTGGAGTTGGTCCCCCTCGTGGCGACGCGCTTGGTGGAGGCGGAAGGGGCAGTGCTGGTGGTCTTCCACCCCGAGGGTCGGCTTTGGCGCGAGCAGCTCCATGGCAGTCACCCCGAGTTGTTGCGGCAGTTGGCAACGCTTTCGGATGAGCAGCTGCAGCAGGCCTCCGGCGATGAGGCTGTGGCTCAACTGCTGGATGCTCTGGTGCGCCGGCAGTTGGCGGATCGTCCCTTGGTCGCCACCTCCCTTGCCGCTCGTAGTCGTGTTCGCGGCCGCCTGTATGTCTTCGGTTCCAAGGCAGGCCTGAGCTGGAGCGAGAGTCACCGCCGCCATGTCCAACTCGTGGCGGACCTCGCCGGGGTTGCGGTGGAGGGGGATCAGTTGCTGCAGGAGGCCCGGCGCCATGAGCGCCTCGATCGCCAGCTCTCCACCGGCGGTGAAATCCAGGCCCAATTGCTCCCAGACCACTGCCCCGTGATCGAGGGGGTGGAATTGGCCGCGCGCTGCCGGCCTGCCTTTGAAGTGGGCGGCGATTACTTCGATTTCATTCCCACCCGGCCCCAGCTGATTGGCCGCCAGCGGGAGCAGGGGCGTTGGGCCCTGGTGATTGGCGATGTGATGGGCAAGGGGGTCCCTGCGGGCCTGTTGATGACGCTGCTGCGGGGCATGCTCCGGGCCGAGGTCTCCAGCGGCTTGCCCCCCGATCAGATTCTCCACGACCTGAACCAATTGGCTCAGGAGGATCTGGCCCAGTCCCATCGCTTTGTCACCCTCTTCTATTCCGACTTCGACCCCCGCACCCGGCTGCTGCGCTACGCCAACGCGGCCCACAACCCGCCCTTGATCTGGCGGCGGATTCGCCACGCGGTCGAACGCCTGGATGCACCGGGTCTGCTGATCGGTCTGCAGAGCGAGGCGGAGTACG
>NZ_JAFMKL010000051.1:0-11967 GCF_017852955.1 Vulcanococcus sp. DEBay_Sum22DG08_74 | reverse complement strand
ACCTCTTCGGTCGCGCCTGGGATTTGGCCCTGAACGTCACCTATGGCCAGTTCGGTGGATTGGCGGATGTGTCCTTCACCGACCCCTGGATCAAAGGCGATAAGTACCGCACGGCCTTCCGCACCAAGGTCTTCCTGAGCCGGGAAGTCCCCCAGGTGTTCCAGAGCCAGCAGAACGGCAACTTCTACACCGTTTCTGACGTCTCCCAAGGCTTCTTCAACGCCCCGAGCACGGCCCTGGCCTACCAGAGCAACTCGACGGTCTTCACTGGTCCCTATGCCTCGCCGACGGCAGCCAAGGCTGCGAATCCCCAGCTCGGCGACAACAACAACTGGTTCCAGCTCGACGGCAATGCCGTGGCGATCCAGCGGATTGGTGGCACGGCCTCCTTGGCCCGCCCCCTGAACGGCGGTGACCCCTACAAGAAGGCCCCCTGGAATGTTGTCGTTGGCCTAAACGCCCAGCAGGTCAAGCCGATCAACTTTGCGGGGGAGGCGATGCCCTACGCCACGGCCTCCAACAACTTCAGCGGTAATGGCACCACCACGGTCAGCAACGTGATCTGTGTGGCCTACAACTGCGAAAACGGGGCGACGACCAACCAGTTGGTGGGCCTGCGCCTGGCGGCCTCGATGAACACGCTCAATGACCCGCGGAACCCCACCCAGGGCAACTTCCTGAGCGTTGGCACCGAGCAGTTCGTCTCCGTCGGTCAGGACTCCCCGACCTTCAACCGTCTGCGGGCCAGTGCCACCCACTACATCCCGGTGAACTGGCTGAAGTTCTACAAGGGCTGCCGTCCCAAGCCTGGGCAGAAGGAAGACTGCAAACAGGCCTTGGCTTTCCAGGCTTCGGTGGGTACCAACCTCGGCAACATGCCCGTCTACGAGGCCTTCTGCTTGGGTGGCTCCAACTCCGTTCGCGGTTACTACGACTGCGACCTGGGCGTGGGTAAGAGCTTCGGTGAGGCGACGGTGGAATACCGCTTCCCGATCTTCAGCATCATCAGTGGCGAGATCTTCGTGGACGCCGGCAGCACCTTTGGCAGCCAGGCCAATGTTCCAGGGAATCCCGGGACGCTGCTTGATAAGCCAGGTGATGGTGTCTCCCCGGGTGTCGGCGTGATCGTCACCACCCCGGTCGGCCCCCTGCGTTTGGAGGTGGCCAGCCAGGACTTCACCGACGAATGGCGCTTCAACCTCGGTGTGGGTTGGAAGTTCTGAGGCGGCTCCTGTGACCCTTTGGCCCAGCGATTACAGCCAGGCGTGGACCCTGGCTCAGCCCGTGGAGCGCTCCGGTGTGGGCCTCCACAGCGGTGTTCAAGCCAGGGTTCGTCTGGAGCCTGCGGAGCAGCCGGGTTTTTACGTGGGTTGGCTCAACGCCCCTGAGCGTCCCCACGTCCGATTGCAGCCCTCCCAGGTCTGCGAAACCCAGCTCTGCACCGCCCTGCAGCTGGGTGAGCAGCGTCTCGCCACCGTGGAGCATCTGCTGGCTGCCCTGGCCGGTGTCGGGGTGACCTCGGCGCTGATTCTGGTGGATGGCGAGGAGATTCCCCTGCTGGATGGCTCGGCCCAGCCCTGGGTTGAGGCCTTGGCCGAGGCCGGCCTGCGCTGCCTCGGTCCCCGTCCTGAGGCTGCGCCTCTGGCCGCACCGATCACCCTGCAGCAGGGCCAAAGTTTTGCCACGGCGCTCCCGAGTGATCGCCTGCGCTTGGGGGCAGCCATCGAGTTCCCCCATCCCGCCATTGGCCGTCAGCTGTTCAACCTCGAACTCACCCCCCAGGCCTTCGTCGAGGAGATCGCCCCGGCCCGCACCTTCGGCTTCAAAGAGCAGGTGGATCAGCTGCGGGCTGCGGGCTTGATTCAGGGCGGTGCATTGGATAACGCCCTGGTGTGCGATGGGGAGGGTTGGCTGAATCCCCCGCTGCGCTTTGCCGACGAGCCCGTGCGCCATAAGCTGCTTGACCTATTGGGCGATCTCGCCTTAGCGGGACTGCCTTTGGCCCAAGTGTTTGCCTTCCGTGGCTCCCACGGACTGCACACCGCCTTGGCCGCCGCTCTGGTTTCTTCTCGCTGAGTTCCTTGTCTTCATCCGCCACCCCTTCCGCCCCAGTTCTGACCAGCGAGCAGATCCAGGGGCTGCTGCCCCACCGCTATCCCTTCGCCCTGGTGGACCGGGTGATCGAGCATGAGCCGGGCAAGCGGGCGGTGGCGATCAAGAACGTCACCTTCAACGAGCCCCAGTTCCAGGGCCATTTCCCCGGTCGCCCGCTGATGCCAGGCGTGTTGATCGTCGAGGCCATGGCCCAGGTGGGGGGCTTGATCGTCACCCAGATGCCGGATCTCCCGAAGGGGTTGTTTGTCTTCGCAGGGATTGATGGCGTGCGCTTCCGCCGTCCGGTGGTGCCGGGTGATCAGTTGGTGATGACTTGCGAACTGCTGTCGCTCAAGCGACAACGGTTCGGGAAGGTCAAGGCGGAGGCCACGGTGGACGGACAGCTGGTCTGCTCCGGCGAATTGATGTTCTCCCTGGTCGACTGAATTCCCCCCATGACTCAGGCCGTTATGAACGGGGACAGCACCCGAATCCATCCCACCGCCGTGGTGGATCCCAAGGCCCAGATCGATGCGGGCGTTGAGATCGGCCCCTATGCCGTGGTCGGTCCCGAGGTGTCGATCGGCTCAGGAACGCGCATTGGCCCCCATGTGGTGCTCGACGGCCGCGTCAGCATCGGCAAGGGCAACCGCATCTTCCCGGGGGCCTCGATTGGCGCCGAGCCCCAGGACCTCAAATACAACGGTGCACCCACCGAGGTCGTGATTGGCGATGACAACGCCATCCGCGAATGCGTGACCATCAACCGTGCCACCCATGAGGGAGAGCAGACCCGCATCGGTGATGGCAATTTGCTGATGGCCTACAGCCACCTGGGTCACAACTGCGACCTGGGGAATCGCATTGTGATCGCCAACGGCGTGGCCGTGGCCGGCCATGTGGTGATCGGTGACCGCGCCGTGATTGGAGGCGTGCTGGGCATCCATCAGTTCGTCCACATCGGCACGATGGCGATGGTGGGTGGAATGAGCCGGATCGACCGTGATGTTCCGCCCTTCGCGATCGTTGAGGGCCACCCCGGTCGCCTGCGGGGCTTGAACCGGATTGGTTTGAAGCGCAGTGGTCTGAGCGAGCTGGATGGCGGCGCACAAACCAAGCAGCTGCAGCAGGTTTGGGCCCAGCTCTACCGCGGTGATGTGGTGTTGGCTGAGGCGATCAAGGGCGTGCGTGAGCAGAGCCTGTTTCCCCCCGCCGAAACCCTGGTGAGCTTCCTGGAGGCCTCGATTGGCCCCGGTCGCCGAGGTCCCCTGCCCGCCGGGCGTTCATGAGGCGACTGCTGATTAGCACCGGCGAAGTATCCGGTGATCTGCAGGGCGGCCTGTTGGTCAAGGCTCTGCGGGAGGAGGCCCAGGCCCGTGGTCTGGAGCTGGAGCTCTTCGCCCTCGGCGGTGAGCGCATGGCCCAGGCCGGTGCAACGCTCCTTGCGAACACGATGGCGATGGGCGCCATTGGCCTCTGGGAGGCTCTCCCCTTGGTCTGGCCCACCCTCCAGGTGCAGCGCCGGGTCAATGCCTGGTTGCGTCAGTCCCCCCCCGACGGCTTGGTGCTGATCGATTACATGGGGGCCAATGTCAACTTGGGCCTCAAGGTCAAGCGGCTGCTGCCGAAGATCCCGATCCTCTATTACATCGCTCCCCAGGAGTGGGCCTTTCGCGTTGGCGAGGGGGGGACGACCCGGCTGATCGGCTTCACCGATCGGATCCTGGCGATCTTTCCAGAGGAGGCCCGCTTCTACGGCTCCCGCGGGGCCGATGTCACTTGGGTGGGGCACCCCCTGATCGACACCTTGACCCAGCTGCCCAGTCGTGAGGCGGCCCGCACTCAGTTGGGCTTGAAGCCGGATCAACGCCTGTTGCTGCTGCTCCCTGCCTCGCGCCAGCAGGAGTTGCGCTATCTGCTGCCGGACTTAGCCCAGGCGGCCGCCGAGTTGCAGCGGCGCTGCCCGGGGCTGCAGGTGGTGGTGCCGGCGGGTCAGGCCAGTTTTGAGCCGGTCCTGAAGGAGGTCTTGACCCAGGCTGGAGTGCAGGCCCGCGTGATTCCGGCGGCGGAAGCCGATGCCCTGCGTCCGGTCCTCTGTGCGGCAGCGGATCTCGCCATCAATAAATCCGGCACCGTCAACTTGGAGTTGGCCCTGCGGGGGGTGCCCCAGGTGGTGGCCTACCGGGTCAGCCGACCAACGGCTTGGGTGGCCAAGCAGATCCTGCGCTTCAAGGTCGATCACATCTCACCGGTCAATCTGGTGGTGGGTGAGCGCCTGGTCCCGGAGCTCCTGCAGGACGAGCTCACCCCCGAGTCTGTGGTGGAAGCAGCCCTGCCGCTGCTGGAGGATCCGTCCGCCCGGGAGCGGGTTGCGCAGGGCTATCGCCGCTTGCGTGAGCTCCTTGGGGAACCGGGCGTCACCCGTCGGGCGGCCGCGGCGATCCTGGATGCCCTGCCAGGGGGGAGTGCGGCATGATCCGGCGCCTCTTGTCCGCCTGCTTGGCCATCGGCCTGCTGCTGCTAGGCCCCTGTGCCTCCGCGCTGGCCGCCACGGAAGAGGCGGTCCTCGCTGGTGGCTGTTTCTGGTGCCTGGAGCACGACCTGGAGGACCTGCCGGGGGTGATCGATGCCGAGAGCGGCTACAGCGGTGGCCATCTGGACAACCCGAGCTACCGGCAGGTCAGCTCTGGCGGCACCGGGCACCAAGAGGTGGTGCGCGTCCGCTTTGATCCCCAGACCATCAGCTACCCCACCCTGCTGCGGTCCTACTGGCGCAATATCGACCCCCTCGATGGTGGCGGGCAGTTCTGTGACCGCGGCGGGTCCTACAAACCGGTGATCTTCACCGAGGGCGAGCAGCAGCTCAGTCAAGCCAAGGCCAGCCTTCAGGCTGCAGCCAAGGAGCTGGGCAAGCCCGCCTCAGCGATCAAGGTGCAGATCAAGCCCCTCAAGCGGTTCTGGCCCGCCGAGGGTTATCACCAGAATTACGCAGTCAACAACGCGATCAAATACAACTACTACCGCTGGGCCTGCGGCCGGGATCGCCGCTTGGATCAGGTCTGGGGATCAAAGGCCCGCAGCGATGCTCCCTGGGTGACTGGACGCTGACCGGAAAGCTGAGGAAAAGCTAAAGAGCCGATTGCGCAAAATTCGGTTTTTTCGAGTGCTGATCCGGTTTTTACGCCTTTTTCCTCCCGGCCGCCCGAATTACCCTTACCTTGTCTCGACTGCAGGTTTTGTATGTATCTGCTGACGATTCGCGATGGTCTCGTGACACGTCATATCGGCCCTTACGCCACTCCGAAGCAGGCTTCGGACGATCTCGATCGCCTGTTGAAGCTCTTTGGTGATCGGGCTCGCTGGCAAATCCACGCCCTGGAAGAGCCGGCTTCCCTTCTTGGGGCGTCCAGCGCTTCAGCCGCCGCCGCTGCCTAGCGGCGCGGTTGGTTCTGTCCTGGGTAGCCCCGCAGCAGTCCGCTTTCCACCATCAGTCCGACGGCGGCCACGATGGCCACCAGGCTGAGGGTTCCGTACCAGAACCAGGGGCCGTGGGGCTGTCCCAGGGCTTGGAGTGTCCGCCGCTGGACGGCCTCGCCAAAGAGACAGAGTCCCGCCGGCAAGAGCAGGACGCCCAGCTGGGCTTTGACGTACCACCGAAGTTTGGGCACCGCCACGCTGCAGGTCTGCCTGAGCCTAGGCGGCTCCCCCGGCCAGGACCCAATTCACCAGGGTGCGAACGCCAAATCCAGTGGCACCGGCGGGATCCAAGCCCCGTCCCTTGTCGCTCCAAACCGTGCCGGCGATATCCATGTGGGCCCAGGGGATGTCCTTGTTGACGAAGTCCTGCAGGAAGAGGGCCGCCGTGATCGAGCCACCGGGGCGCGGGCCGGTGTTCTTCATGTCGGCCAGGCCGCTCTTGAGGCCAGCGCGGTAGGAGGCCCGCAGGGGCATGCGCCAGAGGTTCTCGCCGCCGTCTTCGCCGGCCTGCACCAGGGCCTGGGCCAGGGTGTCGCTGGGGGACCAGAGGCCGGCGATCTCGTCGCCCAAGGCGATCACGCAGGCGCCCGTCAGGGTGGCCAGGTCCACCACCGCGTCAGGCTCCAGCTTGCAGGCGTAGACCAGGGCGTCGGCCAGGGTCAGGCGACCTTCGGCATCGGTGTTGTTGATCTCGATCGTTTTGCCGTTGGAGGCGGTGACGATCGCTCCGGGGTGGATCGCTCCGCCGCTGATCATGTTTTCGCAGGCGGCCACCAGCATGTGGACCTCGATGCCGGCCGGTTTGAGTTCCGCGATGGCTCGCATGGCGCCCAGCACCGCAGCGCTGCCCCCCATGTCGAACTTCATCATGTCGATCTGGGAGCCGGCGGTTTTGAGGTTGTAACCGCCGGAATCGAAGGTCAGGCCCTTGCCGACGAGCACCAATCGCCGCTTGATCTCCCCATCGGGGACATAGGTCAGGTGGATGAACTTCGGCGGCAGGTCCGAGCCCTGGGCCACGGCCAAGTAGGAGCCCATGCCCAGGGCTTCACAGTCGCTGCGCTCCAGCACCTTGAGCTGCAGGCCGAAGTCGCGGGCCATGTCCGTGGCGGTCTGCGCGAGGGCGGCTGGGGTGACCACATTCGGAGGTGCTGCCACCAGTTCGCGGGCCAGCTCGACGCCGCTGCAGAGCGCTTGGCTGCTCGAGGCGGCGCCTTGGCAGGCGCTCAGCTCAGCTGCGGGTAGGCCCAGCAGCTCCACCTGGGCGGGTTGCTTAGCGGGTTCGGCTTCGCCTTTGAAGCGCTGGTCCTTAAAGAGGCTCAGCCGCACGGCCTCAGCCATGGCTGAGGCGGCAGCGATCGGGGCCAGGCCCTCGAGCGGCAGGGCGAGCCCCAGGCTGCTGGCGCCACTGCCATTTGCTGCTTTGGCGCCCATGGCCGCGGCGTGGCGCAGCTGCTCGAGGTTGAAGTCCGCGGCGGCCCCAAGGCCCACCAGCACCAGGGTGCTGGGCTGTTGATCCAGCAGCTCCACCACCAGGCTCTCGCCCGGCTTGGCTTTGAAACGGCGCCGCTCCATGCGCGCCAGCAGGGCTTCGCCAAAGCGGCTCTTCAGCAGTTCACGGCTGCCCTCTCCGGGGGCATCGCTGAAGAGACCCACCACCAGGGCCTCCCCCGTCCAATCGCGGGCGGTGGCACTGCTGCAGCGGATCTCCATGGCCATCTCGAGCTCAATGGGCGCGATGGTAGGGCGATCAGCCCGGCTCGGCCGTGAAGGGGGTGGCCCAGCGGCCGCGGGTTTCCTTGTTAAACGGAGGCAGCCAGTGGCGAATCAAGGCTTGCTCCAGGGCTTGCCGTGCCCGCCGTTCGCTGGGGGCGTCGTGCCAGAAGCGGATGCTCAGCTGGCTCTGGAGGTTGGCCTGCTGCAGCGCCTCGCCATAGGCCGCTAGGTAGCCCTTGCAGTCGTGTTCGCCTTTCCAGCGCCGATCGGCCTGTTTGGTCTCCCCCACATAAAGGAGGAGTGCCCCCTCCAGGTGGGGCGGCCGGTCCACGACGAAATACAGGGCCGCACCATCGGGTTGGCGTTCGGGCCATCGCCAGAACTGCAGATGTTGTGGGGCCAGCTGCAGCGGATCGAGGCGTTGCACAGCCGCCGCACCGAGGCTGCCGCCTCCGAACAGATCCATCTGACCTGGGGGCAGCTGGCTGCCGCTGGCCACCGCCTCAAAGCGTGGGCTCTGGTAGTCCAGTAGACGCTGCTGCCAGGCGATCAGCTGATGCTCCTGCAGGGGTAGGGCCTCGCCGCTGATCCCGCCACCGACGGGTGTCGCGCCAAACAGTTCGCCTTGCCGTCCCATTCGCCTAGGCCGAGCGCGGCAGTTCTGGACCGGCGGAACCTTGGCCAAAGCGCACCTTCCCGATCAGCTCCTCCACCACCGACGCGGGCAGTTGCAGTCGCTCCTGTAGCTCCGCAAGGTCCTGGAAGGGGGCCCGTTGCCGCTCGCGCAGCAGCCGTTGGCGCCGCTCCGGGCTCAGTTGGGGCAGTTGGCGCTCGAGCGCCTGGGCCGGGGCGCGGTTGAGGTCGATCAGCAAGGGCGTCACGGCCGTTGGGGCGCCATCGCCGTACCAGCGGAATTGCAGCAGGGGTTCCCAGCTGGCCACCAGTGCAGCGGGGAGGTCCAACAGGCGCTGGAGGTCGTCTGGACCGCTGAGTTGCACCCCACCCTGCTGGAGCCGCAGGAGCAGGTCGACTTGATCGCGCGTGATCTGCGGCAGCCGCAACCAGTCGTTGGCGCTGGCGCGATTGACATCGAGGCGCCAACCCAGGGCCGCCGCGTGCTGGACCTCCTGGGCGTTGGCCAGCCGCAGGTTGGGGTTGTGCTCGAGCTTGAGGGCGAGGAGGTCTTGCTCGACGCACTCCTCCAAGGGCTGGGGTTCCGGCGCGGCAGGTTGTTGTGCACGCCGCGGCAATTCTCCCGCCGCCTCCAGCAGTCTCCGGGCCAGAGGATCCAACCAGTGGCCTCGGCCCATGGCGGTGTCGGGTGCGGCGGAACCGCCCGACCTTAACGAGGGTCTGGCCACTCGACCAAGCCCAGGCGAATGCCTTGGACCGCGGCCTGAATGCGGCTGTTGGCATTCAGCTTGTGGAAGATGTGCCGGACGTGGTCTTTCACCGTCTCAACCGACAGGTGCAGGCGTTGACCGATGCCCTGGTTCTCGGTCCCGCCGGCCATCAGTTGAAGGATGTCCACCTCCCTGGGGGTCAGCTGCGCCAAGGGGGTGCCCTGGCCCTCGGCAAAGGCTTCGAAGTAGCTCTTGCTCAGGTTCCGGTCGAGGTAGAGCCCGCCGCTCTGCATGGCGCGAATCGCGGCCAGAAAGCTGCCGAAACCCAGGTTGCTCTCCAGGCAGAGCCCATCGCAGTTGGCCTGCAGTGCTTGGTGAATGGCCATCAAGCGCCGGGGCTGGGTGACCACCATCAAGGTGGCGGGCGGCTGGGGCAGGGCTTTGGCTTGGGCCACCAGGCTGCCGCCGTTGCCCTGCTCGAGCCGGTCAGTGCAGATCAGTACATCCGCCTGCCCCTGCTCCAACCTCTGCAATCCCTCGTCTTGGGTGGTCACCGCCCCGACGATCTCGGGCCCCGGCTGCAGGGCGGCAATGAAGAGGGTCAGGGCGAGCCGTGAGCCGCTGCAGACCACCACGCGGGATTGACTGAGCAGCGCGTTGCCTGCGGCCACGTTGCCCCGCACGGCCGCCAGGGAGGGGGTGTAGTCCATCGCGACGCAGGCTGCACTGTTCACTGTGCGCACGGGCCGCGAACTTGGCAGCCCGTTACGCCTATCCGCACTCGTCAGGGCCGCTCAGGCTCGACACAATCGTTGGGCCCGCCCGGCTCAGCCTGATGGCCTTCTTTGAATCCGAGATCGTTCAAGAAGAAGCCAAGCGCCTGTTTGGCGATTACCAGCAACTGATGCAGCTGGGCGGCGAGTACGGCAAGTTCGATCGGGAAGGCAAAAAGCTCTTCATCGAGCGGATGGAGGAGCTGATGGACCGCTACCGCGTGTTCATGAAGCGCTTTGAGCTCTCCGATGACTTCCAGGCCAAGCTCACGGTTGAGCAGCTACGCACCCAGCTCAGCCAGTTCGGGATGACCCCCGATCAGATGTTTGAGCAGATGCAGCGCACCCTGGATCGAATGAAGGGGGAGCTGGACGCCGAAAGCTGATCCCCGTCTGCGTACGATCCGACCCCAGACAGCAGGGCGGACATGGCCAAGGGCGAGTGGGGACTGCCGCAGTGGTTGGAGCGCGGTGTCGCTGACCTGTTCCCCACCGGTACGGAAGCCAGTGATGCCGACCAACAGCTGGCCGCCCGCCTCGCTGAGGCCGAGAAGGCCGGCCGGCCCCTGCGGATCAAGCTCGGCATCGATCCGACCGGCAGTGACATTCACCTGGGCCACTCGATCCTGTTCCGCAAATTGCGGGCCTTCCAGGATGCGGGCCACACGGCTGTGCTGATCATCGGTGACTTCACCGCCCGCATCGGTGACCCCACGGGCAAAAGTGCCACCCGCGTTCAGCTCACGGCCGAGGAGGTCGAGTCCAACGCCCGCACCTATCTCCAGCAGCTCGGCCAGGGCCAGGACCCCGCGCGTGCCCTGCTGGATTTCGAGACCCCGGGCCGCCTGGAGGTGCGCCGCAACAGCGAATGGCTGGCCTCCCTCGATCTACCCAAGGTGATCGAGCTGCTGGGGATCTCCACCGTCGGCCAGATGCTGGCCAAGGAGGACTTCGCCAACCGCTACGGCTCCGGCACCCCGATCTCCCTGCACGAATTTCTCTATCCGCTGCTGCAGGGCTATGACTCGGTGGCCGTGCAGGCCGACCTGGAACTGGGGGGGACGGACCAGAAGTTCAACGTGGCCATGGGCCGCGACCTGCAGCGCCACTTCGGCCAGCGCACGCAGTTCGGGATGCTCCTGCCGATCCTGGCGGGCCTCGACGGCGTTCAGAAGATGAGCAAGAGCCTGGGGAACACGGTCGGTCTGGCCGAAGACCCGCTCTCGATGTACTCCAAGCTCGAGAAGGTGCCCGATGCGGCGGTCGAGGAGTACCTCACCCTGCTGACCAATCTCGATCTGGCGGCCCTGCCGGATAACCCTCGGGAGCGCCAAAAGGCGATGGCCCTGGAGGTGACGCGCCAGCGCCACGGCCAGGCGGCGGCTGATCAGGCCCAGGCCGATGCCGGCAAGCTCGTGGGCGGTGCCAAGGGCAGCGGGGCGGCGGACGCCGAGGTTCCCGAGGCATCCCTGGCAGAGGTGAACTTCCCGGCGAAGGCCTTCTATTTGCTCAGCGCCGTCGGTATCTGCGCCAGCAGCAGCGAGGCACGCCGCCAAATCCAAGGCGGTGGGGTCAAGCTCGATGGCGAGAAGCTGGCAGATCCCAACCAGGAATTTGCAGGGCCCGATCAGTTGGCCGGCAAGGTGTTGCAGCTGGGCAAGAAGACCTTCCGGCGCCTGGTGGCGGGTTAAACCGCGCTGACCCGGCCCGATTGGATGTCAAAGAAGGCTGGCTGGATCTTGACCTTGCCGCTGGCCTGGGCGTCCGCCAGGACCTGGCTGCGCTTCACCAGCTGCCCGGCGGCGTAGCGGGCGTTGCCCTGAATCGCTTGGGTGAGGTCGTCGTTGGGTTGCAGTGATGCGCGGATCGGCTGCACCAGGTCCTCCAGCAGCGGTGTGAGCGGTTCCGAGCCCATGGCGGCGGCGACGGCACCGCAGCCGCTGTGGCCCATGACGACGATCAAGGGCACCTCAAGGGCGGCCACGGCAAATTCCAGGCTGGCGATGCCGTCGTTGAAGGCGCTGTTGCCGGCCACCCGCACCTGGAAGAGCTCGCCTGAGCCGACGCCAAACATCCACTCGGGCGCCACCCGTGCATCGGCGCAGCTCAGTAGCGCTGCCCAGGGCCGCTGGCCTTGGGCTAAGGCCTGAGGATCGATGTGGCAGCTGGCATCAAAGATGGCCTGCTTGATCTGAATCCGCTCCTGGGGATTGCTGGCTTGGATGCTGCGTTGCCAGGCCTTGCTGAACACCTTGTTGCGCTCGAGCATCCAGGTGAAGGTGTCGCCACTGGGGCTGCAGACCTCGAGCTCCTGGCGCAGCTGCTGGGCTTCTTTGCTCCAGCCCTTACCGATGGCGGTGCTGCCGGCGGCGGCGAGACCCAGGGCCTGCAGGGCATGGCGACGGCTGAGGGGCATTCGAGCGCGGGCGTCTGCCCACAACCTGTGGAGCCCGGGCCCCCTTGGCTTGATTTGGTTGGCTTTTGTGACCTAGAGGCTGCGCAGCACAGCCAGATCTTCCGCATCCAACGGCGTCGGGATCCCGTGCTCCAGCAGGTCGGCGAAG
>NZ_JAFMKL010000166.1:0-2728 GCF_017852955.1 Vulcanococcus sp. DEBay_Sum22DG08_74 | reverse complement strand
AACTTCCCCAGCTCCCGCTGAGCGCGGGGTCTCTGGGGGGCTGGGGCGTTGACGGCTGGCCGTGGTGCGGGACTCGTCGCCGCTTGAGGAGCTGTGGCTGGGGCGGGAGTCGTGCACTGGTTGTCCTTGAAGGCCAGCACCAAGACGGCCGTCGAGAGCAGGGAGACCGCGACCGCATTGGCGACGTGCAATTTCATGGGCCGATGCAGCCAAATCAGGGCGTCGTACTCAGCATGGAGAGGAATCTCGCGCTGCGCTGCGTGTCTGCCGCTGATCTCAAAGCGTTCCTGTCCAAGGTGGGGAACAACCAGGCCATTCGCGACCGCATCCACGCCGCGACGGGTGTGGATGACATCCTCTCGATCGCCCAGAGCCATGGCTTCAGCCTGAGCAAACCGGCGGTGCTCAGGGCCCATGGCGAGGCGCTATCCCAAGCCGATGACGCTCAGCTTCAACGGGTGAACACCTGGGGTGATGCCCTGATTCACTGTTTTGGGGTGGCCGACTCGGACTGAGCGCCCGAGAAGCTGCTCCAGACCTCCAGTTCCTCCAGGGACATCACCCCTTCACGCCGCTCGCCCTGGTAGTCCCAGGTCGGATAGGCGCGGACCTTGGCGGCCATGCAGCGCTTGCGGCCTTCCTCTTCTTTGTCGCACTCCACGTACGGCAGGAGCTCGATGGCCTCCACGCCGAAGAGTTCTTTTTGGGTGTTGCAGTGGGGGCACCACCAGGCTCCATAGACCACAAACCCCTGGGCCTTGAGGTGTTTGGCCAACTGTTGCTGCCGAGCCGTGGAGGGGCGAGCGGCCGCGGGCTGCTCTTCGGCGGCCTGCGCCGCAGGTCGTAGTGCCGGTGTGCTGATCAGCAGCCCCAGGCTCAGGGCCAGGCGTCCCAGGACTTGGACGCTGCGGGGGCCAGCCATGGCGCTTGAACAACAGGTGGCCGCACCCTAAGGGTGATGGCGGAGGTGGTCACGCGTTCGGCCTTCCGCCTGTTTTCCCCCTCGCTCAATCCACCCCGCTGCTGGGACACTGAGGGGGCCGTTGATCGGTCCTTCCCAGCTGCTGCGATGAGCGCCAACGGTTACCGCGACTATTTCAAGGTTCTGGGCGTTGAGCGTGGCGCTGATGCGGACGCGATCAAGAAGGCCTTTCGCAAGTTGGCGCGCCAGTACCACCCGGATGTGAATCCCGGGGATAAGGGCGCTGAGGCGAAATTCAAGGAAGTCAGTGAGGCCTATGAGGTGCTCTCTGACCCCGATAAGCGTCGCCGCTACGAGCAATTCGGGCAGTACTGGAGTCAAGCCGGCGCTGGCCCAGGCCCAGGCGGTGTCGATGTCGATTTCGGCCGCTACGGCAATTTCGATGACTTCGTCAATGACCTGCTGGGCCGCTTTGGCGGGCCCGGCGGTGGGGCTGGCGGATTCCAGGGTGGTGGTTTTGGTGGCGCCCCCGGCGGCTTTGGCGGGTTTGGCTCAGGCTTCCCCGGCGGCTTTGGCAGCGGTGGCTTTGCCGGTGCCCCGGGCCGTCAGGCGGCGCCGGTGAACCTCGATGCCGAGGCCAGCATCAACCTGACCTTCTCGGAGGCCTTCCGCGGCTGCGAGCGCACCCTGGCGGTTAATGACGAGCGCGTTCAGGTGCGCATTCCCGCCGGTGTGAAGCCCGGCAGTCGCCTGCGCCTCAAAGGCAAGGGGAACCTTCAGCCTGGAACTGGCCGCCGCGGCGACCTTTATCTCACCCTTCAGGTTCAGGACCATCCGGTCTGGACCCTCGACGGAGACCAGCTCAAGGCGGATCTTCCCCTGAGCCTCGATGAGCTGGCCCTGGGCGGTGAGGTGCGCGTGGCCACGCCCGATGGAGAAGCGACGGTGACGGTGCCCCCGGCGATGGCCGTCGGCCGGAGCCTGCGGCTCAAGGGCAAGGGCTGGCCGGTCAAGGGAGGTCGCGGTGACCTGCTGCTGAGCCTCAGCCTGAAGCAACCGGCGCGCTACAGCGACCAGGAGCGGCAGTTGCTGGAGCAGCTGCGGGCAGCGCGCAGCAGTGACCCCCGAGCCGATTGGATCAGCGCCGCACGTTTGTAACCCAGGGGCGTCTATGGCAGGGTGCGCCCAGCACTTGCATCGCCGTGAAGCGTCTCCTGCTGGGCTGTCTGCTCTGGGCCTCTGCGCCGGCGGCGATGGCCTACGAGGCCTGGTTGGTGCGCTCCACCTTTGAGCCCCACAAGGTCGGCCCCAAGGACGTGGCCGTGACCAAGGTCCCGATGCCGACCCTGAAGGCCTGCATTGCAACGGGACACCGTTGGGTGGCGGCAGCACCCAGTGATGGCAAGACCTCTCGCGGATTCGATTGCATCCCCTACCGCTAGCGCCCCCTGGTGTAGATGTGGGGCTCAACCAGAGCGGGATTGATGGCGAAGCGCCGGAAACTCAACAAAGAGATGGAGGCCGCGATGGTCGTCGCTCAGAGGAAGGTTGAGTTGATGACCGCCAAGATCCGAGATATCCGCGACGAAGATATTCAGAACGAATTCGCCCAGGCCTTCGCCCAGGTGCACGCCTCGCTCTCCCACCTGATCGAGGCCTACCGGGTCAAGGGCTTCTGCGAGGAAACCGAAGGCACCCTCGCGCTCTACAACGGCCTGATGGCGCGTTTTGAAGAGGAGTACGAGCTCTAAACGCCCCCTGTTGGATTCGAACCAACGACCGGCTGCTTAGAAGGCAGCTGCTCTA
>NZ_JAFMKL010000165.1:0-2731 GCF_017852955.1 Vulcanococcus sp. DEBay_Sum22DG08_74 | reverse complement strand
ACCCAGCTGAAGGTCTACGGCTGGTACGACAACGAGTGGGGCTACAGCTCCCGCATGGCCGATCTGGTCAGCCATCTCGTCCAGCTGGAGCCCCAAGGATGAGCGGACTCTCCGCCCTGCAGCAGTACCAGCGGGTCACCGCCAATTACTGGGCCTTCACCCTCACCGATGGGGCGCTGCGGATGCTGGTGGTCTTCCACTTCCATCAGCTGGGCTACACCAGCCTGGAGATTGCCTTTCTCTTTCTCTTCTATGAGTTCTTTGGGATCCTGACCAACCTCTACGGCGGATGGCTGGGGGCACGCTTTGGCCTGCGGTTGACGCTTTGGCTCGGCACCTGGATGCAGATCGGCGCCCTGCTGATGCTGATTCCGGTGGCGGACTCCTGGCCGAAGTGGTGGAGTGTCGCCTACGTCATGGCCGCCCAGGCCCTGAGCGGGATCGCCAAGGATCTCAACAAGATGAGCGCCAAAAGCGCGATCAAAACCGTGGTCAAGAGCCATGACGGCGATCAGCAACTCTTCCGCTGGGTGGCGATCCTGACCGGCTCCAAAAATGCCCTCAAGGGCGTTGGTTTTTTCCTGGGGGGCGTCCTCTTGACCGCCCTGGGCTTCAACGCGTCGGTGGGCGTGATGGCGGCGGGTTTGATATTGGCCTTTCTGGTCACCCTGGGGCTGCCGGCCGACATGGGACAGATGAAACGCAAGCCCAAAGTCCACTCCCTGTTCTCCAAAAGCGAGGGCATCAACGTGCTCTCACTGGCGCGGATGTTCCTCTTTGGGGCTCGGGATGTCTGGTTTGTGGTCGCCTTACCGGTCTTCCTGGAGACGACCCTGAACTGGCGCTTCTGGGAAGTGGGCAGCTTCATGGGCCTCTGGGTGATTGGCTACGGAATCGTTCAGGGATCCGCTCCAGCCCTGCGGCGCAGCTGGGGGCAAACCAGGTCCCCTGGCGCATCGGCCGTGCAGTTTTGGAGCGCCCTGCTGACGGCGATTCCCGCCTTGATTGCCATTGCCCTATGGCGACAGGTCGCCGATCCAGGTCTGGCGGTGGTGGCAGGTCTAACCGCCTTCGGGGTGGTCTTTGCGATGAACTCCTCGATTCACAGCTACATGGTTCTCGCCTACAGCGACGGCGAAGCAGTGAGCCTGGACGTGGGCTTCTATTACATGGCCAATGCCGCAGGACGGCTGCTTGGCACCCTGCTCTCGGGAGCGATCTTTCTGATCGGCGGGCTCCAGGCCTGTCTCTGGTGCTCGGCGTTGATGGTGGGACTGGCCTGGCTGTCGAGCCTGAAGCTGCCGGCAGTGCGAAGCGCCTAGCGCTGAAACAGCGCACGGATCTGCGGGCTGCGCTCCGGGCAGAGCATCGGCGTGTAATAACGAACGGCGGCAGTTTCCACCTCCTCAGGCAGGATCCCGGCAAAGGACACCCCCTCCCGCTCAAAGGCCTCGCTGAGGCGCTGTTGCTGGGCCAAGAGCAGCGCAGGCTGATCAAACGAGTCGCAGAGCAGCTGGGCATAGAGCCGCGCTGCACAGCCGGTGTGGCCAAAGCGCCGCACGCAATCGCCCACAAGCTCTGGAGGCTGCGGCTGCGCCCAACCAGCACAGGGCCAAGCCAGCAACAGCAAGGAGATCGCCTCCCCCAGGGGGGCGCGCAGGCGAAGTGCCATTAACGCTGGCGCTCCACCGAGCAGGCCAGAAAGCGCTCCAACTCCTTGGCATCCAGGCTCGGGGGCTTGGCAGCGGTCAACAGGGCGGGATGAATCGTGCGCAGTTGATCCGCAAGCTGATCGCGCTCGGTCACCGCAGCCTCCTGGCGCTGCTGCAGGGCCTCCTGCCAGACCAGACGGCGCTTGGCTTCACTGCGCCGCCACTCCGCCACGGCCTGCTCGTACTGCTCCTGCTCGGTCTGCTGGTCGTAGATCGTCAGTAGACGTTGCTCTTCGGGGTCCAGGGGCAGGGGCGCCAAGGCCGAGGTGAACGACTCTTCCTCAAGCGCCTTCAACCGCGACTCGGTCTCGCGGTAGCGCTCCACCAGCGGCGGCAGGCTCTCGCGATAGCGCCGGCATTGCACCAGGGCCTGGCGCTGCGCCTCGCTGTCCTGCTGAGGAGCGTTCTTGCTTGCGGGCCCTGAACAACCGGCCAACAGCAGCAACACCAGTACCGCGGCCCCTAGCCGAGGGTGAGGCATCCGAACCATCCGGACGAGTGCGCCCATGCTCGCAGGACTCGAGCGACAACGACCCCATTTGGGGGTATCGAGGGACGGGCGGCCAGATCTAGCTGTACTCTGCAGCAAAGACGAGCTCTTGGACAGCATCGACGCCCACATCGCCCAGGACCGCAGCGAGCTGGAGAAAGCCCGCAACGAAGGCGACAAACCCAAGGCCGCTCACCTTGAAGCCGAACTCAAGGACCTCGAGACCTACAAGGCTCACCACCCCGGCGAGAGCAAAGACCCCACCCCGATGGAGGTCTACTGCGATCTGAATCCTGAGGCGCCCGGCTGCCTCGTCTATGACGACTAGTGCGATGACCGCTACCGCGCCCCAACCACCCAGCATCACCATTGGTGAACTGGAGGCCAACTATCAGCTCTACTGCAAGGCACTGAAGATGCTGATTGCAGAAAAGCGCACCCTCAACAAGATCCAAAAAACGGTGTGTTGGGGAAAGCTGGCGACCCTCCACCACTGTCTTCCTAGGCAGTACAAATCACCCGATTACCT
>NZ_JAFMKL010000164.1:0-2751 GCF_017852955.1 Vulcanococcus sp. DEBay_Sum22DG08_74 | reverse complement strand
GTTCAACCCGAAGGGTCTGTGAAAGTCCGGCTGGGTCTCTAGGCGCTAAAGCCAGCTTTGAAAACCGTGGATAGTTTGAAGTCAGCACCCGCTGGCCGATGGCTCCCGAACGCTTTTTTCTCGAGCTGACCCCTCCGTCTGAATTGCTCAGATCCGCGCCCCATGTGGTGATCGTTGGCGGTGGGTTTGCCGGGCTGCGGGCGGCCCATGTCCTGGCGGGGAAGACCGTTCGCGTCACCCTGATCGACAGGCGCAACTTCAACCTGTTCCAGCCCCTGCTTTATCAGGTGGCTTCTGGCCTGGTCTCCCAAACCGATGTGGCCTCCCCCCTGCGGGTGATGTTGGGGGAATCCGAAAACATCCAGATCCTGATGGGGGAAGTGGATGACATCAATACCAAGGACAAGGAGGTGGTCTTCAACAACCGCCGCTACCGCTACGACCATCTCGTTCTGGCCGCAGGAGCGACCAGCAGCTACTTCGGCCATGACGAATGGCGCAGCGAGGCCATTCCGATGAAGACCCTGGAGGATGCCTACGCCATCCGCCGCAAAGTCTTGAACTCCCTCGAGGAGGCCGAGCAAACCCCCGACCCAGAACGCCGCAAGTGGCTGCAATCCGTGGTGGTGATCGGAGGAGGTCCAACCGGCTGCGAACTGGCCGCATCCCTCAACGATCTGATGCGGCACACCCTGGAGCGGGATTTCATGCAGATCGATCCCACCCACTGCAAGGTCACGCTGGTGGATCCAGGCGATCGGGTCCTGCGGGCCATGGATCCGCAGCTCTCAGCCTCGGCTGGCGATCACCTCAAAGCCAAGGGGGTCGAGCTCCTGCTGGGGGGACGTGTCAAGGACATCAGCGAGGGCAAGGTCGTCATCACCACCAAAGATGGCGAAGTCACCCTGGAGGCCAACACCATCTGCTGGACGGCCGGTGTCGCCGCCTCCCCCCTCGGGAAGCTGCTGGCTGAGCGCACCGGCTGCGAACTCGACCGTGGCGGCCGAGTCGTGGTGGAGCCGGACTTTTCGATCAAAGGGCATGGCGAGATCCGCGTGATCGGAGATCTCTGCAGCTACAGCCATACCCGCGATGGCAAACCCCTGCCTGGGATGGCCGGCCCGGCGGTGCAGATGGGGGGCTGGGTGGCCAAGGACATCCTGGCCCAGTGCCAAAGCCAGCCCAATCCCGCCTTTGCGTTCACCGACTTCGGCAGCATGGCGGTGGTCGGACCACTCTTTGCGGTCGCCAACCTGCGGGGCCTCAAACTCAGCGGTCCCCTGGGCTGGGTCCTCTGGGGCCTCGCGCACCTGGCCTTCATGCCCGCCAATGAAAGTCGGTTGACGTTGCTGACCAAATGGCTCTGGATGATTGCCACCCGCGAGCGCTCAGCCCTGGTGATTACGGAGACGTCTTCGTAGCTTCGCCGCTCAGGGCATGGAGCGCGTGGTAGATCGGCTTGGCGACGAACTGCCGGCTGACGTAGGCGGCCAGCACGCAAGCCACCAGCAGTCCCGGTAGCAACTGCTGATCTCCCGCCAGTCGAATCCCAAAGAGAATTGACATCACCGGGAGCTGGGTGGCGCCGGACAGGCCAGCCACCATGCCCAAGGCCAAAAAGAGTTGAGGCGAGCCGGCGAGATCGGCGATCACCTGTCCCATGGCCGCACCAAAGGTGAAGGAGGGATCAATCAATCCGCCGGGGATACCGGTGGAGAGGGCCAAAACCGGACCAATGATCCGCAGCAGAAGCGTGAGCAGATCCGTCCATAACCCATGGGGGAGCTCCACCCCATCGGCTGAGCCAAAGAGCAGCCGCCCCATCAGCAACTCGCCGTCACCGCCACCGGTGCCGCCGCTAACCAGCAGAAACAGCGACAGGAACGCGCCAACACCCAGGCCTAAACGAATCGGAAAACGGCGCGCCAACGCGACACCCCGACGGGTGCCCGCCAGCAACAGGCGGGCGAAAGCCGCCCCCACCAAACCACCGAGCAGGCCAACGGGAAGCGCCCAAAGAACCTGCAGCAATTCCATCGGCTCGACGCCGACGGTGCCCAAGGCAAACATCGGCTGTCCAGCCAGGTTGCTGAAGGAGGCCGCCATCCCACTGACGACCAGGGCAGGCCAGATCAGGGTGGAGGAGAAGGCACTGATGAACTCCTCCACCACAAACACCACACCCAACAGCGGCGTATCGAAACCCCCGGCCAAACCAGCACCACCAGCCACCGCCAAGAGCTCGGCTTGCCCTAAGCCATAGAACCAATTCGGGAAACGGCGCCGCAAAAAATGGGCGGCCGACGCACCGACCTGCACCACGGGCCCCTCACGGCCGATCGGGATCAGGGCAAGGCTGGCGATTCCCCAAAGGGCCAAGCGCTGCAGGCTGGGTGCCCAGCCCAGCAGCGCCGAGGCTTGGGCTGGATGCTCAATGCTGGTCATGGTCTGGGGGATACCCGAGCCGGCGCCCCGGGCCCAGATTCCCCGTTGCAACAACAGCAGGATCGGCACCACCACCAGCGGCGAACAGGCCAAGGCAAGGGAGGTTGGGGTCCACCCCTCACCACTGAAGGCCGGCAGCAGACCCAGCAGTTGGTCCTGCCAACGATCGAGCATGTTGAAGGGCCAACAGGCCACCCCGACGAGCACACCAAGCAGCGACAACTGCAACAAGTTGCGGATCAGCTCGCGGGTGCGCAGAACCACGGCGGTGCTCTCAAACCGAGCACATGATGCCGCCGAAATCGC
>NZ_JAFMKL010000163.1:0-2769 GCF_017852955.1 Vulcanococcus sp. DEBay_Sum22DG08_74 | reverse complement strand
ATCAGCGAGACTGGCGCCCACGACGAACTTCTCCGGCGTTTCCATGGTTGCAAGTGGTACAGCCGCTCGGGCCTTCCCCCTTGCCGCCATCACCGGCCACGGAACCCTGAAGCTGGCCCTGCTGTTGGCAGCCGTCGACCCCGGCCTGGGTGGTGTGGTGATCGCCGGCGGGCGCGGCACTGGCAAATCCGTTCTGGCACGGGGTCTGCATGCCCTGCTGCCGCCGATCGACGTCCTCGATGTCGGCGGCCATGGCCTCAACACCGACCCCCAGGCACCGGAAGACTGGGATGCGCCGACGCGGGCGCGGCTGACGGAACTCGGGGCGGACCCCACAGGCGCCGACAAGCAAGCCCTACTGCCCACCAAGGTCATCCCGGCACCGTTTGTGCAGGTCCCACTGGGCATCACCGAAGACCGCCTGGTGGGCTCGGTCGATGTCACGGCATCCCTCGCCAGCGGTGAAGCGGTCTTTCAGCCAGGTCTGCTGGCCGAAGCGCACCGCGGCGTGCTCTACGTCGATGAGCTGAACCTGCTCGATGACAACGTCACCAACCTGCTGCTGGCCGCCATTGGCAGCGGTGAGAACCGGGTCGAGCGGGAGGGCCTGAGCCTCTCGCACCCCTGCCGCTGCCTGCTGATCGCCACCTACAACCCCGAAGAGGGGGCCATCCGCGATCACCTGCTGGATCGCTTCGCCATTGCCCTCTCGGCCAACCAGGTCCTGGAGCTCGATCAACGGGTCGAGATCACCCGCAGTGCCATCGGCCACGCCGAATCCAGCGAAGCCTTCCGCCAGCGCTGGCAAGAGGAAACCGACGCCCTCTCCACCCAGCTGCTGCTGGCGCGCCAATGGCTACCCGATGTCCAGATCACGCGGGAGCAAATCGCTTATCTGGTAAACGAAGCCCTGCGCGGCGGCGTGGAAGGCCACCGCAGCGAGCTCTATGCCGTGCGGGTTGCCCGCGCCCATGCCGCCCTCAGTGGACGAGACCGGGTGGAAGCGGAGGACCTACAGGTCGCCGTGCGCCTGGTGATCGCACCGCGGGCGATGCAACTGCCGCCCCAGGATCCCGACCAACAGATGGAGCCCCCTCCGCCGCCACCGCCGCCGCAGGGAGAGGACAACCAAGAGCAAGAACCGGAGGAGCCCGAGGACAACGAAAACGACAAGGAGGACGAACAGGACGAGGAGGACACCCCGGAAGATCAAGCTCCGCCTTCGATCCCCGAGGAGTTCATGCTCGATCCCGAGGCGATCGCGATCGATCCGGATCTGCTGCTCTTCAACGCCGGCAAGGCCAAGAGCGGCGGCAGCGGCAGCCGGGCGGTGGTCTTCAGCGACTCCCGCGGCCGCTACGTCAAACCGATGCTCCCCCGTGGCCCGGTCAAGCGCATCGCCGTTGACGCCACCCTGCGGGCCGCAGCGCCTTATCAAAAAACCCGGCGTGAGCGGGAACCGCACCGCAAAGTCGTCGTGGAAGACGGGGACCTGCGGGCCAAGCAACTGCAGCGCAAGGCCGGTGCCCTGGTGATCTTCCTGGTGGATGCCAGCGGATCGATGGCCCTCAACCGGATGCAAAGCGCCAAGGGCGCCGTGATCCGGTTGCTGACCGAGGCCTACGAGAACCGCGACGAAGTGGCGCTGATCCCCTTCCGCGGCGAGGCCGCCGAAGTGCTGCTGCCCCCGACCCGCTCGATCACCGCCGCACGGCGGCGGCTGGAGTCCATGCCCTGCGGCGGTGGCTCGCCCCTCGCCCATGGCCTCTCCCAGGCCGCTCGGGTTGGGGCGAATGCCATGGCCACCGGGGAACTGGGCCAGGTCGTGGTTGTCGCCATCACCGATGGCCGGGGCAACGTTCCCCTCAGCCGCTCCCTCGGTCAGCCGCAGTTAGAGGGGGAAGAGCCCGTGGATCTCAAGGAAGAGGTCAAGCAGGTGGCCAGCAAGTACCGCTCCCTGGGCATCAAGCTGCTGGTGATCGACACCGAGCGCAAGTTCATCGGCAGCGGCATGGGCAAAGACCTCGCCGACTCCGCAGGCGGCAAGTACGTCCAGCTGCCGAAGGCCAGTGATCAGGCGATAGCCGCAATCGCGATGGAGGCGATCAGCGGGGTCTGATCAGCGCTTGGCTTCGGTCTTCTCGGGATAGACCTCATCGAAGAAGGCCCCCAGGCCAATCGCCACGCTGCGCAGGCCATCCATGAAGCGCTTGTCGGAGGTGAGCTTGTTGATGTCACCTCCCACGCGATCCAGGGTGGCCGTGAGCTCCTCCAGGTTGGAAACAGTCCCCTTGAGCTCGCTCAGGGTCTTGGGGTTATCCAGAACCCGCACGAAGTTGAGGATGTGGGCCGTGGAGTCGTTGAGGTTGTTGATCGTCGGCTGGACATCACGAACGGTGGTCCGAAGGTCACCGATTAAGGCCTGACCGTCCTTCATGAACGCCGTTGCTTCCTTGGCCGTGGTGTCGATGCTGCTGATCGTGGTGGCGAGCTTGGGAATCAGCTTTTCCTTCTCCGCCTGATCCAGCAACTGCTGCAGCGTGGCCGTCACCTGGCTCAAGGTCGCCGCGCTCTTGCCCTGAATCACCGAGCCATTGCAGACCGTCAAGGCGCGGTTGCAGGTAATCGCTTTCGGGCCAGGAGTGCCCTTGGGGAGCGGCTTGATCGGAGCCGTGAGGGCGACAACAGCATCCCCGCCAAGCAGCGAAGCCGCCTCTACGCGCGCATCGAGGGGCTGAGGCAGCTGAAGGTTAGGTTGATTGATATCGA
>NZ_JAFMKL010000050.1:0-12204 GCF_017852955.1 Vulcanococcus sp. DEBay_Sum22DG08_74 | reverse complement strand
GCCGGCTAACGGATTTGAACCGATGGCCTTCGCTTTACAAAAGCGCTGCTCTACCACTGAGCTAAGCCGGCAACGGGGCCTGGCCCCTGCTCAGAGCTTATCGCTCGGCCATGGACCAGAGCAGCAGCTGGGTGCGGTTGCGGCAACCGGTTTTGGCCAGCAGCCGCGACAGATGGGATTCGACCGTGCGTCGGCTGAGGCTGAGGCTGACCGCGATTGAGCCGTTGCTTTTGCCGTCTCGCAACTCAGAGAGGACCCGCCGCTCGGCTGGTGTGGGCTGAAGGCCTGAGGGGGCAGCCATGGAGAGAGGCAACTGCCCCAAGCATTCCCCTGGATCAGCCCTGGCTGACGATGGGCTCGGGTTCGCCTTCCTCCGTGGCTGTTTCGCTGGCCGCAGGCGCGTCTTCGCTTGCGGGCTCCTCGGCCTCCTCCTCGCTCGCGGCCTCGGGAGTTGGTTTGAAGATGGCCCGGCGAATCGGCAGGTTGGCCACCAGGGCGGTCACGCGATCCTCCGTTTCCAGGCTGACATCGCCTTCGCTGAGATCGATCTCGACGTAGCGGCTGACCACCTCAAGGATCTCGCGCCGCATCTGCTCCAGCAGTTCCGGATTGAGGTCGCTGCGGTCATGGGCCAGCACCAGCTGCAGGCGCTCCTTGGCCGTGGTGGCGCTGGCGGGCTGACGCCCAAGCAACTTGTCGATGAATTCGCGCAGGCTCATCAGTTCAGAAAATCTTGGTTTGCATCAGGCGGCTGAGCTTGGCGCGCAAGCCTTGCTTGACCTTGGAGGGATCAATCAGCGGAACGTCTTCACCGCAGATGCGCCGAGCGATGTTGCTGTAGGCGGTGGCGGCAGGGGAGTTGGATCCGCTCAAGGTGAGGGGTTCACCGCGGTTGGTGCTCACGATCACCTGCTCGTCCTCCAGCACCAGGCCAAGCAGCGGCAGGGCCAGGATGTCGGTGACGTCATCCACGGCCAACATCTCCTGGTTGGCCATCATCTTGGGGCGCACCCGGTTGAGCACCATCTGAATCGGCTGGATGCCACGGGTGTTGAGCAGGCCGATCACCCGGTCGGCGTCCCGCACGGCGGACACCTCAGGGGTGGTGATCACGATGGCTTCCTTGGCGGCTGCGGCCGCATTCTTAAAGCCGTCCTCGATGCCAGCCGGACAGTCGATCAGCACGATGTCGTGGCTCTCGCCGAGCATCTCGGCGATGGTTTGCATGTCCTCGGGCTTCAGCCACTCCAGCATCCGTGGATTGCCCGCCGGCAGCAGGGCCAGGTTGGGCTCCTGCTTGTGCTTCACCAGCGCCTGCTCGAGGCGGCAGGTTTCCGAGAGAACGTCCTGGGCGGTGTAGACGATGCGGTTCTCGAGGCCCAGCAGCAGATCCAGGTTGCGCAGGCCAAAATCGGCGTCCAGCACGGCGGTCCGCATGCCCTGCCTGGCCAGAGCAATGCCCAGGTTGGCGGTGAGGGTGGTTTTGCCCACACCTCCCTTGCCTGAGCAGATCAGGATGAAGCGACTACTGGAGGCCACAGCGCACCGAAACGTGCGTGAAGGTTAAGGCCAATTCAGCCGTTTCTTCCTAGACATCAGACGTCAGCTCTGGGCCGTCATGGCAGCCAGTCAACGTCTTCTTGTGATGCCCGATGACGGGGCTCAGGCGGTCGTGGATTGGATCGACCAGGCCCAGTCCCAGCTGCTGATGAAGCAGTTCAAGTTGCAGAGCGAGGCCATCGAGCAGGCCCTGCTGCGCGCCCAGCAACGGGGGGTGCGGATTCGGGTGATGCTCAATCCCCACACCTCCGGTGGTGACCGCTGGAATGACGAGGCCTTTGCCTTGCTTCAGGGCTGGGGAGTGGAGGTGGCCTGGACCAGCGAGCGCTTCCCGGTCACCCACGAGAAATCGATGGTGATCGATGGTCAGGCGGCCCTCATCGCCACCTTCAACCTCTCAGAGAAGTACTTCACCGAGACCCGTGATTACGGCGTCGTGAGCCATGACCCGCGGGTGATCGAGCAGGTGATTGCGGGCTTTGACGCGGACTGGGAACGCCGCGCGTTTGAGCCCCGCCTCGATGTCGGCCTGGTCTGGAGCAGCGTCCACAGCCGCGGGCAGATGGCCCGGGTGATCGATAGCGCCCAGGAGTCGCTGCGCATTCAGCACCCCAAGTTTGTGGACGCCGTGATCCTGGAGCGGCTGGTGGCCGCCAAGCAGCGGGGGGTGAAGGTGCGGGTGCTCTGCGGCGGCAAGCACGGCCTGAGCGATTGGGATGTCTACGACACCTTCAGTTCCCTGCGCTTGCTGGAGCACGCCGGGGTCAAGATCCGGCGCCAAAAGCAGTTGAAGCTGCACGCCAAGTTGATCCTGGTGGACGAGCGCGCCGCCATGACCGGTTCGATGAATATCGACCGCAGCGCCTTTGATCTCCGCCGTGAACTGGGCATTGAGGTGGATGCCCCAGAGGTGATCGCTCGCCTATCGGAGACGTTCAACGCCGACTGGGAGTCCGCCAAGAAGTACAGCGCCCCGGATCCCCTAGATCCGGCGTATCACGAGGAGGGCGAGCTGCCGCCGGACCCCCACTTCGTGCACGACTGATGGATCCCACCCACCGGCAGTTGTTCTGGGGCATGCAGCAGGTGGCCCTTTCCTCCTTTGGAGGAGGACTCTCGGCCTGGAGCGAGCGGATCGTCGTCGAAGACAAGGAGTGGATGACCAAGCAGGAGTTCATCACTGGCCTGACGGTGGCCCGCCTGTTCCCTGGCCCCAACCAGATCAACATGGCGATCTATATCGGCAGTCATTTCCGTGGCCTGACCGGCGCCTTGGCGGCCCTGGCGGGAATCCTGCTGCTGCCCTTCAGCGTCTTGATGGCACTTGGGCTTGCCTACTACTACCTGCACACGTCTGTGGGAGTCGATCGTCTCCTGGCGGGAGTGATCACGGCCTCAGCGGGCATGGCCCTGTCCATGGGCTTCAAGATTGCCGCCGCCTACCTGAGGGATCGCGTCGCACTGCTGCTGGCGGCCATCAGCTTTGTGGCGATGACGGTCTTCCATGTGCGCCTGGTGCCGTTGGTGCTGGTGGCGGGCCCCTTGGCGATGGCCTGGTATTGGCCGAGAAAGCCATGACCAGCCTGCTGGCTGCGGTCTGTCAACCGGCCCATCTGGGGGATTGGCGCAATTTGATCGCCGTGATCTGGGACTTCCTCAGCCTGTCGCTGTTTTCCCTGGGCGGCGGGAACACGCTGCTGGCGGAGTACCACTACATGGCGGTCGACAAGTACTGCTGGCTTAGCTCCCAACAGTTCGCCGAGATCTACGCCATTGCCGAAGGGGCACCGGGCCCCAGCTCGATGATTGTCGGTTTGCTCGGCATGGGGGCGGCCTTTCAGGAGGGTCCCCTCTGGGGTCTGCTCAGTGGGGTGATGGCGGAGGTGGCGATCCTGTTGCCCTCCACCCTGCTGATGGTGATTGCGGCCTTGAGTTGGAATCGCTTCAAGACCTCCCCCTTTCGGCTGGCCTTCGAGCGCGCGATGGGACCGATCACCCTCGGGGTGCTGTTTGCCGTTGGCCTGAAGATCCTGCGGATCTCCGATCACGACACCCCCGCCTATGCGGTCTCGGCGGTCGTCTGTTTTTTGATGCTGCGCACCAAGATCTCTCCTCTGTGGTTCATGGCCGTGGCCGCTGGCCTGGGGGCGTTTGGTTTGGTGAACCGTTAAGCCTCCTGGGGCCAGAGCGGTTCAGCCGGTCGGATGGCAATGGCTCCATCCAGCAGGAGTGCCTCCTCGCTGAATCCCGGAGGGGGTAGGTCCTCAGGCCCCCGAGCCACGGCGTCGGCAATGCGCAACTGCAGCGGGCGCAGTTGCAGCGCCACGACCCGGGCCGCGGTGTTGCCCGCTTGGCCGGCATGGGCAATGCCGCGCAGCCGTCCCCAGACCCGAACGTCTCCGTTGGCACTGACCCGGGCCCCTGGATTGACGTCTCCGAGCACCAGCACGGAGCCATCGACCTGCAGGTGATCGCCCGAGCGCAGGGTGCCCCGGTGGATGGTGAGATCGCTGGCCTCCGCTGAAGGGCGGCTTCGCTCGGGGAGTGCCTCTGTGATCAGGGCGGTTTCGAGCCCAAGCGCCGCTGCGGGAACCAGGCTCAGGGCCTCCCGGGCTTCGACGCGAACCAAGGGTTGTTGGGCTTGCTGGAGCAGCTCGGCGATGGCGCGCAGGTCCGGCAGGCTCAGCAGCCGGTCGTCGCAGACCAGCACGGCAGCTCCAGGGCCATCTGTCGCCCCCAGTTGGGAGCGGACTTCATCGAGTGCCGAGGCCTCAGCCTTGCGAAGGGGCTTGAGCTGGAAGCGACGGGGAGCGGCCTGCATGGCGTGCAACTTAGGGATCTCCCGCTGCAACTTCCAGGGCCAGGGCTTCGCGGATCGCCGGGGTGATCTCCGGTGGATGAATCAGCCAGGCGGTTTGGGTTGGTTGGATCAGGCTGCGAATCAGCGGTGAGCGCTGCTCAATGGCCCCGAGCTGATGCCCATCCCAGAGACGAAGCCCACCTTTATAAGGGTGATAGCCGTGGTTGCTCTGCTGGTGCAGGCCGCAGCAGAGATCAGGGCGCAGTCCGGCCGCCTCACTCAGGGTCTGTGCCCGAGCCAGTAGCGCCAGACGCCTCTCCTGGGGGAGCTGGCTGAGATCGGAGGCCCGCAGCAGTTCTCGGTTGAGGACCCGTCCGCAGAGTTGCTGGAGCGGGGCCGGTCCCTCCTCCAGCCAGCGCTGCAGGTGATAGCCCGTTCTCACGTCGTCATTGCCCAGGAAAGCCTCCAGATCCAGGGTTTTCGGTTCCCAGAGCCAGCGCTGCATCACGGCATCGGCCCAGACCTGATCGGGTCCCAGTTCCCGGGCCAGCGCAATGGTCCGGTTGAGCAGCCAGTTGCAGACCACATTGAGGCGGTGGTTGTAGACGCTGCGGTACATCAGGTTGCGCACCACCAGGTAGTGCTCGACAGCCATCAACCCCTTGGGCTGCAGGGCGAGTTGGCCATCGGGGGCCAGGGTCAGGCTGGCCAGGATGCGCTCGAGGTCGAGCACCCCGTAGCTGGCGCCTGTGTTGTAGCTGTCCCGCAGCAGGTAATCGAGGCGATCGCAATCGAGCTGGCTGCTGACCAGCGCCTTGATGGCTGGATTGCGAAAGCGGCCGTGCTCCAGCAGGTCGGCGACCTGATCGGCCGTGCCCGCGGCAAAGGCTTCAAGCGGCTCCCTGAGCGAGGGGTGCTCACGGATCAGTCGACTGGACCAGCTCTCATGGTGCAGTCCATACATCTCCTCGCCGGAGTGGCTGAGGGGGCCATGGCCGACGTCGTGCAGCAGGGCCGCGGCATAGAGCACCCCCCGGTGCTCGCTGAGTTCGGGATGGCTGCGGCCCAGGTTTCCCAGGGCTTGGCGGGCGAGATGCAGGACCCCCAGGGAGTGGGTGAAGCGGCTGGACTCGGCCCCGTGGAAGGTCAGGTAGGCCGGCCCCAGTTGCCGGATCCGCCTGAGCCGCTGGAAGACCGGCGTGTCGATCAGATCGATCGCCAGGGCTTCGGCGGGTTCGCGCCGGGACAGTCGGATCGCCCCGTGCAGCGGATCGTGATAGGTGCGGGCGCTCATCCGGCTTCGATCTGCTCAGCGAGTTGGTTCAGGGCGATCTCCAGCCAGGTGTCCCCGTCGCCGCCGGGATTGAGCGGTTCGGGATCCGCCAGGCGTTGGTCGGGTTCGATCCCCAGGTTTTGGATATCCCGTCCACTGGGGGTGAGGTAGCGGGCCACGGTGACGGCCAGACCACTGCCATCACCCCCCAGGCCGATCAGGGTCTGGATCAAGCCCTTGCCAAAGGTCCGGCTGCCAAGCAGCGGTGAGCGCTGGTCGTCCTGCAGGGCCCCAGCCAGGATTTCACTGGCGCTGGCGGTGCCTTCGTTCACCAGGGTGAGCATCGGGCCGTCATAGAGCTGGCCGCGGCTGGCCTGCTGGGCATCGCTAAAGCCATCACGGTTTTGGGTCTCGACGATTGGGCCCCCATCCAAAAAGACGTTGGCGACAGCCAGGCCGGCGCTGACGAGGCCACCGGAGTTGTTCCTGAGATCCAGGATCAGGCCGTCGATGTCCTGGGCTTGCAGCTTCTGCAGTGCCTTGGCCAGCTCCTGGGGGACGGGTTCGGCGAACTGGGTGATGCGGATGTAGCCCAGGCGATGCCCAGCGGTTTGGATCAGGCGGCTGCGGACGGGCTGCAGGTCCACCTGCCGGCGCCTGAGTTCCACCTCTTGGGATTTGCCGCTCGGGGTGATCAGCTCCAGCAGAACGGAGGTGCCTTCTTTGCCCCGCAGACGGGCCGCGGTGGCCTCCAGGCCCAAATCCGCTGTGCTCAAACCATCGACACTCTTGAGAACACTGGCGCTGCTGATGCCGGCTTCGGCCGCCGGGGAGCCCTCGAGCGGGGCAATGACCACGATGGCGGTGTCGTCCTGGCGAATCCCGAGCTGCAGGCCGACCCCACTGACGCTTCCTTCTGTATTGGCTTTCAGCGTTCGGAAGTCAGCTGGCCTCAGCAGGCGGGTGTAGGGATCTCCAATCGGGGCCAGCATCGCCTCGATGGCGTCGTAGGCATCGGCACTGCTCTGGATGGAGCGCTCCAGTGCTTTCTGCCGCAGCCGTTTCCAATGAATGGTGTCGAAGCGATCGGGATCGACATAGCTCTGGTTCACCAGGCGCCAGCTCTCAACCACGAGCTGTTGGCCATCGTTGAGGGCCAGGGCAGGTGCGGCGGTCAGCCAGAGGCTTAATAACCAGGACAGCGCAAGCGCTGCAATGGATTTCAGCTCCCTCGAGCGCCGCGGAGTCGGGTTTTGTGGCGGTGATGTCACAAGCGGCGCCGCGCTCACGAGCGGCAGGAGGTGATCGGTAGACTCTGCCAACCAAACCCAATCGCTGCATGGCGAACTCCTCACCCGCCGCCGGCGGAAAGTCATCGCCCGTCTACGACTGGTTCAACGAGCGCCTGGATATCCAGGACATCGTTGACGACGTCGCGTCGAAGTACGTGCCGCCCCACGTCAACATCTTCTATTGCCTGGGCGGCATCACCCTGGTCTGCTTCCTGGTGCAGTTCGCGACCGGCTTCGCGATGACCTTCTATTACAAGCCGACCGTGGCTGAGGCCTACGCCTCGGTCCAGTACCTGATGACCGATGTCAGCTTCGGCTGGCTGATCCGCTCCGTGCACCGCTGGAGCGCCTCGATGATGGTGCTGATGCTGATCCTGCACGTCTTCCGCGTGTACCTGACCGGCGGCTTCAAGCGCCCCCGTGAGCTCACCTGGATCACCGGCGTGACCATGGCTGTGATCACCGTGTCCTTCGGTGTGACCGGTTACTCCCTGCCTTGGGATCAGGTCGGCTACTGGGCTGTGAAGATCGTCTCGGGTGTTCCCGCAGCCGTGCCCGTCGTCGGTGACTTCATGGTTGAGCTGCTGCGCGGCGGCGAGAGCGTTGGCCAGGCCACCCTCACGCGCTTCTACAGCCTGCACACCTTCGTGATGCCCTGGCTGCTGGCCGTGTTCATGCTCATGCACTTCCTGATGATCCGGAAGCAGGGCATCTCCGGTCCCTTGTGATTTCCGCCAGGGGATCGCTTTGTTGCGATCCCTGACGGCTTCTCTTTCGACGGCTCCGCCACACCCAGGGCGGTTTCTAGCCTTCCTTCACTGGGAAACAAACGACTCCAACGTCGGTCACCCTCATGCACATCCTTAAGAAGCCAGATCTCAGCGATCCCAAGCTGCGGGCCAAGCTCGCCAAGGGCATGGGTCACAACTATTACGGCGAGCCCGCCTGGCCGAACGACCTGCTCTACATCTTCCCGGTGGTGATCCTGGGAACCCTGGCCTGCCTGGTGGGCCTGGCTGTTCTCGACCCCGCGATGCTGGGCGACAAGGCTGATCCCTTCGCCACTCCTCTGGAGATCCTTCCTGAGTGGTACCTGTATCCGGTCTTCCAGATCCTGCGCGTGGTGCCCAACAAGCTGCTGGGCATCGCTCTGCAGACCATGATCCCCCTGGGTCTGATGTTGGTGCCCTTCATCGAGAGCTTCAACAAGTTCCAGAACCCCTTCCGCCGTCCCGTGGCCATGGGTGCCTTCCTGTTCGGCACCGTGTTCACCATCTATCTGGGCATCGGTGCGGCTCTTCCGATCGACAAGTCCCTGACCCTGGGTCTGTTCTGATCCAAAGCCCTGCTCTTGTGTTCTTCAGCCCTGGCCTCGTGCCGGGGCTTTTTTGTGCCCGCCCTTAGGGCGCGTTGATGTCGAGCATGTCCACGTCGTCGGTCTTGACCCGCAGGATGTGATGCAGCAGAAGGAAACCGACGATGGTCCAGGTCTGATAGGTCCGCGCCTGCTGTCCCACCCAGGTGCCGGTTGGTCCATCGAAGTACTCGGCCCACTGCTGCCTTGGCAGTTGGTTGAGCTGCATCCAGTAGCACTCTTCGAGCATGGCCTGCATCTGTCCCATCAGCAGGACATCGGCCGTGGGATAGAGCCGTTGATGCAGCAGAACGGCGCCGCCGAGATACCAGAGCAGGCTCGGCCAGTGGCCTCCGTTGTGATAGCTCCAGGGCCAGTTCTTCGGGTCTGATCCGGTTTTCTCACTCCACTTGTCCCCTTCGAGCGGTGGATGGCAGATGCGCATGGGCATCTGGGCCATGAGCTCATCGCGGTTGTGCAGCACCAGGCGGAAGAGAGCCCGTTGCTGGGGTGCGGTGATCAGACCAAAGAGGCAGCCCAGACAATTGCCCAGGCTGTAGAAGCGGAAGTCCGGCCGGCCGGTCCGCATGTTGCCGATCAGATAGCCGCCGCGATCCTCGAGCCAGTCCTGCAGCCAGGGCGGAATGACCTGGGGCTGGACGTTGAATTCGTTGAGGGACTGCTGCTCGCCGTATTGCTCGGTGGGGCGCCGGCGCAGGACCTGCATCGTCTTGCTGGTCACCCAGTAGTGCTTGAGCAGGTAGCGGCGTAGGTCGTATTTCCACTGCTTGGTCAGGACCAGTCGCTGCTCCAGCAATCGACTGTTGTGGCTTTTCTGCGCCAGCTCCATCAGCTGGCAGCAGCAACCGAGGCAGCCAAAGAGCAGGGCCTCGACCTCCAGTGGAGCGCCCCAGACATCCATGGGGCGATCAATCATGAACGAGCAGTCCGGCACGAAGAGCACGGGCGTGCCCTCGAAGGTGGGGTGCAGGACCAGATCGAGCAGCAGTTGGATCCCCCGCTGGACCTTCTGGCTGGCGCCGAACTCGTAGTCCTTGCTGCGTTTGACGTAGAGCCAGGCGAGGACAGGCCACCAGAGGCTGGCATCGACACTGGTGATCCGGCCGATGGAGCGCTGTCCGTAGTCAGCGAGGAGCTCGTCGCCGTCCTCGACAAAGCTGGTGGGGAAGACACCGCGGGTTTGGTAGGTGCTGCTCTGCAGCTCCAGGGAGATATCGAGGAAGTTGCGAACGATTTGGTAGCGGCCCTTGAGCAGCAGGTAGAGCATCACCGGGACGTTGTCCCGCAGGAAGACCTCGCCGTAGTTCAGGGCTTCATCCCCACCGCCGGGATGGGAGAGGGCCGCTACGGATCCAACGAGTTCACCGCGGATGCGAACGAGGGTCTTCTCAAAGTGCTCCTCTGCTGCCGCAACGACCGCCTCTTCGCGCGAGCTGGGTCTGACGCGAAGGCGCTCTTGGCTGAATTGCTTGGCCAGGACTGGCCTCCCGCTCGTCGCCTGTCTTGCCAAACCCTAGAAATGGTCTGGGGTTTCGTCAGCCCCATGGATTGGGTTTGACGGGATGGGGGTTGATGGTGTTATGGTTATGTGCTGCGAGCAAACCGAGAGGTGAGCGAGCAGCGAACTGAAAGCTGGGGAGACCTGGTGATGTAGGTTCGATCAGCGGCTGAGACGCCGCTGTGAACCGAAAGCCGAGGGAACTCGGTGATGTAAGTTCAACAAGCGGTCGCGAGGCCGCGGACCGAGAGCCCGAAAGACCTGAGAGGGTCGAGCTGAGAAGCGTGTGGCGATCGGTGCACCTGGACAACTGAACGTTTAGGAACTGACGCTTTCACTGCGTTAGTCGCGAGCTGAAGCTGAGAGGCTGAGGTGAGTGGTTAACGAAGATGCAGTGAGGGTGTGAGGTCCCGTCAAAAATTTTTTAGTTGTGGAAGCTCATTGCTTGCATGATCTATTGATTTCACGGTCAAAGGTTGTGTCGGTGTGCAGTGAGTGGAGCAACGACCGGATCTGAGATCCTGGAAAGTCTGAACGAAAGAAATTTTGTTTTGCACTCTTTGAACGCTTCTGTCAGAGGAAGTGGCATCAACTGCGACAGTGCGCCAGTGCTGGAGTGGGTGAAGCAAATCAAATTGAGGCTGTGAGAGCAGTCAATAGGATTTGATCTACAACGGAGAGTTTGATCCTGGCTCAGGATGAACGCTGGCGGCGTGCTTAACACATGCAAGTCGAACGAACCTTCGGGTTAGTGGCGGACGGGTGAGTAACGCGTGAGAATCTGCCCTCAGGAGGGGGATAACGGCTGGAAACGGCCGCTAATACCCCATATGCCGCGAGGTGAAATGAATTTCGCCTGAGGATGAGCTCGCGTCTGATTAGCTAGTTGGTGAGGTAAGAGCTCACCAAGGCATCGATCAGTAGCTGGTCTGAGAGGATGATCAGCCACACTGGGACTGAGACACGGCCCAGACTCCTACGGGAGGCAGCAGTGGGGAATTTTCCGCAATGGGCGAAAGCCTGACGGAGCAACGCCGCGTGAGGGATGAAGGCCTCTGGGCTGTAAACCTCTTTTATCAAGGAAGAAGATCTGACGGTACTTGATGAATAAGCCACGGCTAATTCCGTGCCAGCAGCCGCGGTAATACGGGAGTGGCAAGCGTTATCCGGAATTATTGGGCGTAAAGCGTCCGCAGGCGGTCTGTCAAGTCTGCTGTTAAAGCGTGGAGCTTAACTCCATTTCGGCAGTGGAAACTGACAGACTAGAGTGTGGTAGGGGCAGAGGGAATTCCCGGTGTAGCGGTGAAATGCGTAGATATCGGGAAGAACACCAGTGGCGAAGGCGCTCTGCTGGGCCATAACTGACGCTCATGGACGAAAGCCAGGGGAGCGAAAGGGATTAGATACCCCTGTAGTCCTGGCCGTAAACGATGAACACTAGGTGTCGGGGGAATCGACCCCCTCGGTGTCGTAGCCAACGCGTTAAGTGTTCCGCCTGGGGAGTACGCACGCAAGTGTGAAACTCAAAGGAATTGACGGGGGCCCGCACAAGCGGTGGAGTATGTGGTTTAATTCGATGCAACGCGAAGAACCTTACCAGGGTTTGACATCCTGCGAATCTCTTGGAAACGAGAGAGTGCCTTCGGGAACGCAGTGACAGGTGGTGCATGGCTGTCGTCAGCTCGTGTCGTGAGATGTTGGGTTAAGTCCCGCAACGAGCGCAACCCACGTCGTTAGTTGCCAGCATTTAGTTGGGCACTCTAGCGAGACCGCCGGTGATAAACCGGAGGAAGGTGTGGATGACGTCAAGTCATCATGCCCCTTACATCCTGGGCTACACACGTACTACAATGCTACGGACAAAGGGCAGCAAACTCGCGAGAGCTAGCAAATCCCATAAACCGTGGCTCAGTTCAGATCGTAGGCTGCAACTCGCCTACGTGAAGGAGGAATCGCTAGTAATCGCAGGTCAGCATACTGCGGTGAATACGTTCCCGGGCCTTGTACACACCGCCCGTCACACCATGGAAGTTGGCCACGCCCGAAGCCGTTACTCCAACCCTTGTGGAGGAGGACGTCGAAGGTGGGGCTGATGACTGGGGTGAAGTCGTAACAAGGTAGCCGTACCGGAAGGTGCGGCTGGATCACCTCCTAACAGGGAGACAAACAACGATTTTGATGCCTGAGTACTTTTATTCTTAGGCCGAAATCCTGTCACCTTAGGTCGATCGGTACCTCAACTTCAATCCTGTGAGTCGCAAGACTGCACAACGATTGATTTTTAGTTCCTAAACGTTGTCTAGGTCACCCCATAGAGGGTTCACTTCCTGGGCCATTAGCTCAGGTGGTTAGAGCGCACCCCTGATAAGGGTGAGGTCCCTGGTTCAAGTCCAGGATGGCCCATTC
>NZ_JAFMKL010000162.1:0-2778 GCF_017852955.1 Vulcanococcus sp. DEBay_Sum22DG08_74 | reverse complement strand
ACCAGGGTCAGCAGCAGCCGCTGCCTCAGGCTCTTGCCCTCTTCGCCCACCAGCAGCTTCAGGCCCGCACCGGCGACCGGCAGCAGGTCCGTGGCACCGCCGCCGCCGTCGTCGTTCTCAACCACCTGCAGCAGGTTCTCTAGGCGCTCCAGCTGCAGGCGTCCGTCCCGATCAAACAAAACCTCCATCAGCTTCTCGCGCATCTCGGCGGTGTCCCCCGCCAGCAGGCGCCGGGCCACATAGGGATAGGCGACGTTGATGATCCGGAAGCTGGGGTCCAGGCGCATCGCCAGGCCCTCCTGGCTGACCACCGCCCGGATGATCAGGGCAAAGCGGGCCGGCACCCGGAAGGGATAGGCGTACATCAACTCCGAGAAGCGATCGGTGATCGCCTTGAAGTTGAAGGAGCCGACGTTTTCCCCCAACGCACCGCCGAGTACCTCCTCAAGCGCGGGAATGATCGGGGTGAGGTCCGTCTTCGCGTTCAGGAAGCCCAGATCGACGAAATCTTGAGCCAGGCCCTCAAAGTCGCGGTTGATCAGGTGCACCACCGCCCCGGTCAGGGTCAGGCGATCGCTGTTGCTGATCGAATCCATCATCCCGAAGTCCACGTAGGCCACATGGCCCAGGGCTCCGGTCTTGCCCGGCAGGGCAAAAAGGTTGCCGGGATGGGGATCGGCGTGGAAGTAGCCGAACTCCAGCAGCTGCTGCAGACCGCTGATCACGCCCGTGCGGATCAAGGAGGCGGGATCGAGGTGTTGGGCTTCGAGCTCCTGGCGCTGTTGCAGTTTTGTGCCGTTGATCCAGGTGGTCGTCAGCACCCGCTGGCCCGAGAGGCTGCGGTCCACCCGCGGCACGATCACCGCCGCATTGCCCTCGAACATCCGCGCGAAGCGCTCGGCGTTGTCGGCCTCCTTGCGGTAGTCGATCTCCTCAAACAGGGAGCGGCCGAACTCATCAATGATTTCCCCCAGGCCAAAGCCCAGGTTCAGGGGCAGCAGCGGAGCGGCCATCACCCCCAGCAGCCGGATCAGCACCAAGTCCCGGCGCAGCTGCCGCTCGAGGTTGGGGCGCTGCACCTTCACGGCCACCCAGTTCCCGCCGACGGGTTTGGCCCGGTACACCTGGCCCAGGCTGGCGGCCGCCACGGGATAGTCCGGGAACTCTTCAAACAGTTGCTGGACCGGGGCCCCCAGGTCGGCCTCGATCGTCTCCAGGGCGATGGCGTGGGGGAAGGCCGGCAGGTTGTCCTGCAGTTGGGTCAGCTGATCCAGCCAGTCCCGCCGCACCAGGTCCGGCCTTGTGGAGAGGGCCTGCCCCACCTTGATGAAACAGGGCCCCAGTCCCGTCAGGGTGGTGAAAATCTTCTGCCCCAGGCGCTGCTGCACCTTGGGGTCGGGGTTGTTGGCCTGGAAAATCAGCACCAGCGCCAGGCTCAGCAGGCTGCTGAGCACCACGACCAAGCGGCCGACCAGCTGCCAGGGCCGCAGCAGCAGCCAGCGCAAGTCACGCCCCGGGTCGTAGGTGCTCATCCAATCCGCCAGCAAGTTGCAAACTCTAGGAATGGTGTTGCTCCAGCAGCTGCTTCAGGCGCGCCGGCCCCGGTTGCCGCTGCATCTGCCGGCCCACGGCCGCGGGCGGGGCCTGGCGCCGGCCTTGGCCCGCTTGCTGCGCCAAGCCCCCGGCCAGTGGGATCTGCCGGAGTTGCCGGAGATCGGTGGCCCTCTGGAGGACGAGGGCGCCGTGGCGGACAGCCAACGGGCCCTGGCGGATCTGCTGGGAGCCAAGCGCTGCTGGTACGGCGTCAATGGGGCCAGCGGCCTGCTGCAAGCCGGTCTGCTGGCTCTGGCGCAACCGGGTGAGCGGGTCCTACTGCCGCGCAATCTGCATCGCTCCCTGCTGCACGGCTGTCTGCTCGGGCAACTGGAGCCGGTTCTGTTTGATCTGCCCTTTGATCCGGCCTCGGGTCTCTGGCTGCCCCCCAGTCCTGAGCACTTGGAGGTGGTGATTCGCGCGGCCCTGGCTGAGGGACCCCTGGCGGCGCTGGTGCTGGTCTCCCCCAGTTATCAAGGCCTCGCTGGTGATCTGGCGGGCTTGGTGGCGCTGGCCCACCGGCGGGGGCTGCCGGTGCTGCTCGATGAGGCCCATGGCGCCCATTTGGGGCTGGATCCGCGGCTGCCGGCGTCTGGCTTGGACGCTGGGGCGGACCTGGTGGTTCAGTCTCTGCAAAAGGCCGCCGGTGGTCTGGCCCAAAGCGCTGTGCTGCTGCAGGGAGCTGGTAGCGCCATGGATCCCGGGCGGATCGAGCGGGCGCTGCTCTGGCTGCAAACCTCCAGCCCCAGCGCCCTGCTGCTGGCCTCAACGGAGGCGGCACTGCTGCACCTGCGCAGCACCCAGGGACGCCAGCAACTGCGCCGGGCTCTCGATCAGGGCCTACGGCTGCGCCAGCGCCTGCAGGCCAGTGGCTTGCAGCTGCTGGAGAACCAAGACCCGCTGCGTCTGAGCTGGATCTGCGCCGCCGATGGCATCAATGGCCTGGAGGCCGATGACTGGTTGATGCAGCGGGGGGTGATCGCGGAGCTACCCGAGCCGGGCTGCCTGACCTTCTGTCTGGGACTGCAGCCCCCCAGGGGCCTGCTGCGGCAGTTGCCCGCGGCCCTCCGTCAGTTACGCCAGGCCCTCGGCAGCGATGAGGTGTTGACCTTTAGCCCTCCGCCGCTGCCCCTGGTGGCGAGCCCGGAGCGGCCCCTGGCCAAGGCCTGGCGGGCGCCTGCCGAG
>NZ_JAFMKL010000161.1:0-2794 GCF_017852955.1 Vulcanococcus sp. DEBay_Sum22DG08_74 | reverse complement strand
CTCTCGCTCGTTCGCTTTGCCTTCGCCGGCGACCGCGGCTTGACCTAGGAGCGGCGCAGACGAATGCAGCAATCGCACGCATCCTTGGAGAGCGTTCGAAATGGGTCATGGTTGCTGCGGTCGACTCGGTTCTGGAACGTCTGAGCGCGGCAGGTGTGCGGCAGGTCGCCGTGACCTGGGACAACCATGCCGGGGAGACCCTGGTGAAAGTGGTGCCCTTGCGCCACCTGCCCGATGCCATCGCTAAGGGTGTCGGCTTCTCACCGGTGTCGGATGCCTTTCGCTCCGATGGTGTGATCGATGGGGCCCATCGCCTGGCTCGCCCCGATGGCGATCTAAGGCTTCGGGCTGATCTGGAGTCCTTGGCGATGCTGGAACCACAGCTCGGCTGGGCTTGGGCCGCGGGAGAGCGCTGGGATCGCCAGACCGGCCCCTACGCCGCGGATCAACGTCACTTCTGCAGGCGGATGGAATCGGAGCTCGAGGACTCCGGCTGGCGGCTTCGCGCCGGCTTTGAACTGGAGTGGGTCGTCGTTGTTCCTGGGGCAGACGGAACGCCGCAGGCCGTTCTTCCTGGTGGGCCCTATGGCGCGGATCGGTTGATCGAGGGCTTGGATTACGCCTCGGCCCTGCTCAAGGCCCTGGATGACGCCGAGGTTCCTTGGCTGCAGTTCCATCCCGAATACGGACCGTCCCAATTCGAGTTGTCGTTTGCGCCCGATCGATCCCTGACCATTGCCGACCATCTGATTCGCGCTCGCTTGGTGATCCAACGGGTGACCAGGCGATTTGGTTGGTACAGCAGTTTCAGTGCCAAACCCCGCCTGGATTGGGTGGGTAATGGCGGTCATCTGCACCTCAGCGTTCTCCATGACCAGGGCCCCATCCTTCAAGGGGGAGAGGGCTCCCATGGCCTGAAACCGGAGGGGGAAGCGTTAATCGCGGGCTTGCTTGAGCAGTTGCCCTCTCTGATGGCCCTGGCCAGTCCTTCCCCTGTGTCCTATCTGCGCTTGGTCCCGAGCAGTTGGTCGGCTCCCTTTCAGGTCTGGGGTGTGGAAAATCGAGAAGCTGCCCTCCGTCTTGTCCCGAGTGCTGCCGATGGTTCTGCCGCGCATCTCGAGATCAAGGCGGTCGATCCAACGACGAATCCCTATCTCCTGCTAGGGGCTTTGCAAGCCCAAGTGAAGGAGGCGCTTGCGCGTCCGCGAGTTCTGCCGCCAGCGCAGATCGGTGACCCGGCGGCTGCCCCGGGATTCTCGGCTCGACGTTTGCCGTCGAGCCTGCTCGAGGCCCGTGACGCCTTGGCGGCTGATCAGGTGCTGGAGGCCGCCATGGGCCCATTGCTGCATGGATCCCTGTTGGACAGCCTGGCCGCTGAAATTCAGAGGGTGCAGCAGCTCCCTGTGGAGGAGCAGATCAGCAGCTGTTGTTGGTGGCCGTTGGTCGGAGGCTTGGCCTGATGCAACGACCAGCTCTCCCAATCGCTGCGGCGCTCGGGAACACGGTCGAGTGGTTTGACTTTGCTGTGTATGGCTACTTCGCCCATGCCATTGGCGCGGCGTTCTTCCCTTCTGATCGGCCCTCGTTGCAAATGGTGAGCGCCTTCGGGGTGTTTGCAGTCGGCTACTTGATGCGCCCGGTCGGTGGCCTACTCCTCGGGCCCATTGGCGATCAATGGGGACGCCGCGTCCTGTTGTTGATCAGCGTGTTTGTGATGGGCTGCTGCAGCTTGGCCATCGCCCTGTTGCCCACCACGGCCCAGATCGGACCCAGTGCTGCTCTGCTGTTGGTGCTGTTACGGATGCTTCAGGGCCTCTCGGTTGGGGCGGAATACTCCGGAGCGATTTCCTGGAGCGTTGAAACGGCGCCCGGTCACCGGCGGGCCTTCTTCTCCAGCATCACCGCCAGCGGCGCCACGGTTGGCTTCATTGCTGGTTCCGCAGCCGCGGCTCTGGTCAGCCTGGCTTTCTCAGCGGAGGCGATTGAGGCCGGAGCCTGGCGCTGGCCCTTTGCCTTTGGGGCTCTGCTGTCGTTCGTTGTCCTTCTGCTGCGCCGGAGCCTGGAGGACAGCCGGCCTGGCGATGCGGCGAGCGGATGGCGTGCTCAGTTCCAACTGCTGTTTCAGCAGTGGCCAGCCATGGTTCGCCTGGTGGGCAGCGTCGCTCTGGGGACCGCGATTTTCTATCTGGCGGCGGTCTATTACGTCGATGTGATGGTGGCGGCCCATCCCGAGCAGGCGGCTCTCTTAAACGGCTTGACCTCTCTCGTTCAGGTGTTCAGCCTGCTGCTCGCGCTGTTGGGGGGCTACCTGGCCGATCGCTGGGCGCCTTTGCCACTCCTTCGCCGTTCCCTGGCCGTGCTGATGCTGGCGCTGGTGCCCGGTTTCCTCTTGCTCGCCTCTGGCTCCATCGCTGGGTTTGTTTGGGGCCAGGCGCTGTTGCTCTTGCCGACCTTCTTCTATTCCGGCATTACCCCCTACCTCCACGCCTCGTTCTTCCCCGGGGGAGCCCGTTGCGGTGCCTTCTCGTTCTCCTACAGCCTGTCGGTAGCCCTGTTTGGCGGATCCGCTCCTCTCGTCGTGGGCTGGATGGTCAATGCGGAGCACTGGAGTACGGGTCCGCTGCTGTATCTGGTGCTGCTGGCCGTGCTGGCGTGGTGGGCGTGGTCTCGCAAACCGCCCTATCTGGAGCCTCGACCGAGCTAGGCCTTGCATGCGAAATTGAACGATTGGAGCTCAAAGCGCATGGGCCCTGCGATTGGCATCGTCGGCGGCGGCCAGTTGGCCTGGATGCTC
>NZ_JAFMKL010000160.1:0-2796 GCF_017852955.1 Vulcanococcus sp. DEBay_Sum22DG08_74 | reverse complement strand
ACGCCCCCTGTTGGATTCGAACCAACGACCGGCTGCTTAGAAGGCAGCTGCTCTATCCAGCTGAGCTAAGGGAGCTTGGATCTGACGCATTGTGCCAGCTGAGCCAAGGCTTCTATGGTGGTGTGCTGGAGAACGATGTCCACATGCCCGCTCCACGGCTGACTGAAGGCCAAAAAGAGGAGCTGGTTGCTCGCTACCGCCAGGGCGAAACCGCCCAGGCCCTGGCGGCGAGCTACGGCTGCAGCCCCAACACCGTCAGCCGGGTGCTGAAGGCTGGGATCGATCCCGACGAGCTCGCTGAGCTCAAGAAGCAATCCCGCAGCCGCTCGTCTGCCAAGCCCGCAGCCGTTGTTGAAGCTCCAACTCCTGAGCCCGAGTCCACGACCAGCGAGCCGGAAGAGTCCTCAGACGATGAGGAGGATCCGGGGGTGTTGGCGATCGATGACGCCGATGACTTCGGCGATGACGGCGACGAGGAGACCTACGAGGACGGCGATGACGCTCTGGAGGTTGCACCCCTCGGCGGCGTTCCAGCGGCGGAGCTGATCGATCCGATCCCCCTGCTTCCCGGATTGCTGCCCAGCAGCGTCTACATGCTGGTGGACAAGGTGGTGGAGCTGCAGGCCAAGCCCCTCAACGAATTCCCTGAGCTCGGTTCCCTGCCGGAAGCCGAGCAGGCGCGTCAGGCCCTGATGCTCTTCACCAATCCCCGCCAGGCCAAGCGCCAGTGCGGCCGCAGCCAGCGGGTGATCAAGGTGCCCGACAGCGATGTGCTGCAGCGGCGCTCCTCCTATCTGGTGGCCCAGGGCATCACCCGCCTGGTGGTGGAAGGCGGTCTGCTCTACTCCCTGCCGGAAGCCTGATCACTGCCCGGCAGCAGCAGGGCCGTTGCTGCGCCGCCGCTGATCACCCCGATCACCAGGGAGACCCCCAGGAGAAAGCCTGTGGGGAGTTCCGCCGTGCGGCCAAACCCAAGGTTCAGGCGGGTGCGTTGATCGAGGTTCTGGGCGCCCAGACAAAGGATCAACAACAGCAGCACCCCACCGCCGAGGCTGGCCAGAAGCAGGCGCAGGCGCAGCAGCATCAGGGGGTGTCGTCGTCTTGATGCAGCAAAGCGTAGAGCTCGCGTTTGGCGATGCCCGTGCTGCGGGCCAGTTGGCGAGCGGCATCGTTGCGGCTGAGCCCGCCGCTCACTAGGGCCTGCAGCTGCTCACGCAGCGTCTCATCGCTGGGTCGCTCGCTGGCTTTGGTCTCGGCGCCGCCCAGAACCAGGGTGAATTCCCCCTGGGGCGGGTGCTGGCGGAAGTGTTCGAGTGCCGCGCTCAGGGTGGGGCCGACCTGCTGCTCATGGCGCTTGGTCAGCTCCCGGGTGACGGCGATTGGCCGGTCCCCCAGGAGTTCCAGTAGGTCCTCCAGCAGCGCCAGCAGGCGGTGGGGTGCTTCGTAGAAGACCAGGGTCCGCTCCTCTTGGGCCAAGGCCTGCAGGCGGGCGCGGCGGGCGGTGGCCTTGGGGGGAAGGAAGCCCTCAAAGCAGAACCGCCCGCAGGGCAGACCACTGCTCACCAGGGCAGTCGTGGCGGCGCAGGGCCCGGGCACGCAGATCACCGTTCGCCCCTGGCCGCGGGCGGCGCTCACCAGCTCCTCGCCGGGATCGGAGATGCCCGGGAGCCCGGCATCGCTGATCACGGCGATCGCTTCCCCGTTCTCTAGGGCCTCCAGCAGCTCCGGGATTCGGGTGGCCTGGTTGTGCTCGTGGAAGCTCACCAGACGGTTCTTGATGCCCAGGTTGTGCAGCAGCAGGCCGCTGCGGCGGGTGTCCTCGCAGGCAATGCGATCGGCCCCGGCCAGCACGGTCTTGGCCCGGGGCGAGAGATCGCCGGTGTTCCCGATCGGGGTGCCCACCAGATAGAGCACGCCTGCAGCGGGTTCAGCGCCCTGCATCACAATGCTCCTTTGCCCTTCCATGATGCCCGCCGCCGCCTGCTTCCCCCCTGGCATCGAGGAGAAGCAGCTCTTGGCGGATCTGCGCCGGCTCTGCTGGGGTGCCGCCGACATCCTGCTGGCCTATGGCCGCGGTGAGCAGCCCCCCTATGGCTTCCCCAAGGCCCTGAGCGTCGATGAAGGGGGCGAGGGCCCGGTCAGCGCCGCCGATCTGGCGGTCAACCAGTGGCTGCTCGATGGCCTGGCCCAGGCCTATCCGGATGCGGGTTGGACCCTGCTGAGCGAGGAGACCGCCAAGGAGCAACTGACCGCCGGTGAGCCCCTGGATGCGGAGTGGCTCTGGATCCTGGATCCCCTCGATGGCACCAAGGATTTCCTGCAGGGCACCGGCGAGTACGCCGTGCACCTGGCGCTGGTCCACCGCGGTGAGGCCGTCTTGGGGGTGGTGCTTCAGCCGCTGCTGGAGGACCTCTGGTTCGGCCTGGTGCCCGAGGGCCGCGCCTGGCGGGAGAACCGCGCCGGTGAGCAGCAGCCCGCCCAGCTCAGTTCCCGCCAGGCCCTCTCCGAGATGGTGCTGGTGGCCAGCCGCAACCACCGGGACCAACGGCTCGAGCAGCTGCTGGAGGCCCTGGCCCTGGGCGACACCAAGGCCATCGGCAGCGTCGGCGGCAAGGTGGCCACGATCCTGCGGGGTGAGACCGACGTCTACATCTCCCTCTCGGGCAAGAGCGCCCCGAAGGACTGGGACATGGCGGCTCCCGAGGCCGTGCTCAAGGCGGCCGGTGGCGCCTTCAGCCACGCTGACGGTGCACCGCTTCGCTACAACACCGGCGATGTACGCCAGGCCGGCTGCCT
>NZ_JAFMKL010000159.1:0-2803 GCF_017852955.1 Vulcanococcus sp. DEBay_Sum22DG08_74 | reverse complement strand
ACCTGCTGCGGCGTCCGGGGTTCCACAGCGCAGATCTCGTGCGCCATGGCCTCGCCGAAGCCGAGCTCCCCCTCGACGTGCGTGAGGGGGCTGAGATCGACATCAAATACAGCGGTTACTTGGCCCGGCAACAGCAGCAAATCGATCAACTGAAAAAGCAAGCCGAGCGCCGCATCCCCGAGGGAATCGATTACGAGCAGATCGGCACGCTCTCGCGGGAGGCCCGCGAGAAACTCAGCGCCATCGAACCCAGCAACCTGGGGCAGGCCTCACGGATTCCTGGAGTCAGCCATGCCGATGTGACGGCTCTGATGCTCTGGTTGGAATTAGACAGTCGCCGCAACAACACCCTCGTCAGCACTCCGCAAAGCCGATAGGGTTCACCCACAGCGCTATGCCGCGTGGGCCCGATCCGCTCCATCAACACCTCCAAGGCCTACTGGGAGCTCAAGGCCGAGCAGGTGATGGATCGGGTCTTTCAACCGGCCTCCGCGCAGCAGGCCGAGCTCAACGACGCCATTGAGGTCGACGTTCGCGAGACAACGTCGACCGAAGCCAACAGGACCAGCTCAATCCTGCGCCTGCAGTCCAGGCAGTGGCTCTTGGCCGGCCTGATTCTCTGCGCCCTGGGCTCCGGCCTTGGCCTCTATCAGGGCTGGAGTAGCGCGCAACGGCAACTCCGCCTCGAGCGCAACGCCCGCCTGCTCAGCGACCTGCGCAACCTCACCCCAAACCAAGAACCCGCCACCAGCGAGGCCTTGCCGCCACCGCCGCCAGAGGAAGCCTGGATCACGCAGCTCCCGCCTCTTCCGGCCCTCCCAAGCGAGTCCGCGGCCCCAGCAGAAGCCTTGCCGGAGCTGGTGGGTGTCGTCCAGATCCCCGGCCAACGGGGATCTGCCATCTTTCAGCAGGGCAAGAGCTCAAGCAACGCCCTGATCGGAGAGCAGATCGGCAGCAGCGGCTGGCGGTTGGTCTCGATTCAGAGCGATGGGGCCGTGATCGAACGCAGTGGCGTGCGCCGGCGCGTCAGCATCGGGGCAGGTTTTTAAAGCCAAGCCCCTGAGCAGTTCGGATCAAGCCACTGAGCTTTGGCCCTCGCCCCAGCCCCTCTGGCAAGCCGCGCCTGAGGCCGTGGCCGCGGGCCTCTGCGCCGATGCCGTCAGCGGCGGCCCCCAACTCAGCGGTCCTTGGCGCCTGCTGCTGCTGGGGGATGGCAGCCCCACCCGCCACCTGCAATCCCTAACGGGACAACCCGTCCAGGTGGAGGTGATCGCCATGCGGGCCGATCAGCAGGTGGCCAGCGAAGCCCCCCTGGAGGTGGAAGAGCTCGAGCCACCGCTGGTGCGCAGGCAGGTCTGGCTGCGCTGCGGCCCCCTCACCCTGGCCTGGGCTGAGAGCTGGTGGAACCAAGAGCAAGCCGAACAACACCTCCAGGCCCGCAACCAGCCGATCTGGACCAGCCTCACCGCCAACCGCGCCGAGCTCTACCGCGAGGTCGATGGCCTGGCCCGGGTCCAGGCACCATCTCTGGAAGAGGGGTTTGGGATCCCAGGCCCCTACTGGAGCCGCCATTACCGCTTCTTTCGCGGAGGCCGGGAACTCACCGTGATCCGTGAGGTGTTCTCACCACTGCTGGAGCGCTGGCTGGGCCCTGCCGAACACAAAACTCCATAACACTTTCTAACAAGTGTTACGAGTTGAACGAAAAAAGGATTGACAGGTTGCGGGCTGGTGTGCTGGCGGGATGATTGACCTAACGCATCGGATGGTCATGACCGTGATTCCCTTCAGGAGCCGCTCTCGCAGACGGCCCCACACCAGCACCAGCCCTCCCCAGCCGACCCTTGTCGAGCAGTGGGCCTCTCTGTTGGAACTGCTGTCGGACGGCTGCGCCTCCATCAGCACCAGCGTCGAGCAAATGGCCGAGGACGTTCCCCGCGATTTGATCGCGCCGGTGAACGCCCAACTGCGCCAGCAGGGCTGCCCCTTCCAAGTGCAGGAACGGAAAGCCGGCACCCGGCGCTCCAAGCACCAGGTTCAGCGGACGCGTCGCCGGGTTGAGCGGGGCAGCGACCTACCCAGACCCGCATCGAACGGCTGAGGATCAACCACCTCCACGCTGCGATCTGAGATCCGTGGGCTGGCCTCCCGCTTCCAGCGGTTCAGCGTGAAGCTCTCGTCTTCTGGCCAAGCGTCGGGGTCGACGGGTTCTTGGGACGAGGCAGGGGCACTGGGTTGCGGCTGAGCCTCAACGCGCACGGGCGCGGGGGCCACTGCGGGGCGAGCAGATCGACCTCGGCGGGAGATCGCATCTAAGGGTTGGCGACGGCTCTGGGGCGCCGAGGGCTCCTCCCAGGACTCCCGCCAGCCGTCGTCATCTTCCAGAAGCCAGTCGATCTTGTCCTCTACCCAACGTCCGACCTGATCCAGGCGAAGGCCCGAGGAGGCACGGCGACCACCTGGACGAGCGCCGGAGACACCGTCCACCAGCTGGCGGCCGGCTGACACCCACTGGTCCATCCGTTGGTCCAGGCCTCGCTCCCCGCGGCGGTAGGCCGGGCGCTCCGGTCGCTCAGGGGACCAGTCGTCGTAGGAGTCGCGCATCCAATCAGGCTAGTGAGGCCTACCCCCGTCCCAGGCGGCGGGCACGCAACCAGCGCTCACGCCCGAGACCCAGCAGGGCGATCGAGACGCCGCTGAGTTGCCAAACCCAAAGAACCGTGGCCATGGGCGGAACTTAGGCGGCGGGGCGCTCGAAGACCAGCTGGAAACGGGCGCTCCAACGGCCGCCTTCAAAACGGTC
>NZ_JAFMKL010000006.1:0-40976 GCF_017852955.1 Vulcanococcus sp. DEBay_Sum22DG08_74 | reverse complement strand
AAGAGCCCTACGAGCTGCTGATCTGCACCGACTTTCTTGAAAGCGGCAGCGGCTTCGATCTCGCCCGCAAGGCCAAGGCACTACAACCCCAGCTGAAGGTGGTGATGCTCGCCTTGGGGGATGCGATTCCGGTGGAACATGCCGAGGCGTCCTGGCTGGAGGCGGTCGTGGCCGAGGCGGACTTCATCGAAGACCAAAAACCGCTGGAGGCTGCTGTCCTGGCGGTGATGGGCCATCACGCCTACCGCAGTCCCTCCCTGCGCTCTGGCCAGTTGCCGTACCTGAGCTGCCCGCGCCTGACCCCAAGGGAATATGAAGTCCTGGACCTTTTGGCCAGCGGCCTGACGGACCGCGAAATTGCTGAACAGCTGGTGGTCAGCGAGGAGACCGCGCGCACCTACACCAAGCGGCTGCTGAAAACCCTGGAGGTCAACAACCGGGTTCAGGCGGTCCTCAAGGGAATGCGTTGCGGGATGGTGAAGATCTAGGCCAAAGCGTGGCTAGAACCCAACTATCTGATCGCGCCGCCTGCCATGGCCAGCCACACCATCACGCTTGAGGCGGCTGGCTCCTTTCCTTGCAACAGCGAGCAGTACATCCTTGATGCGGCGGAGGCTGCCGGCATCGACCTGCCCTTCTCCTGCCGGGCCGGCGCCTGCAGCACCTGTGCTGCCCAAGTCCTGCAGGGGACGGTGGATCAAGCCGATCAGAGCTTCCTCGATGGGCCACAAATCGAGCAGGGCTATGCCTTGCTCTGCGTCAGCTATCCGCGCAGCGACTGCCTCCTGCGCACGGACGTAGCCGCCGAGCTGAATTAACACCAAGATGCGCCAAGCCATCCCGGGGAGTACGGCCATGGGCACCGCTCGCATTCTTCTGTCTGCAGCACTGCTTGCCGGGGCAGTTCCGATGCATCCGCTTCAGGCCGCCGAGAGCCGTTGCCCGAGCAGTAGCGGACGCTTCGCCGTCTGGGGAGCTGGCGTGGTCACCGCCAGCAAGACCCCAACCGCTCGCCTCATGGAGGAGCGCTGGTTGCCCGGGGGGCAGGTCGAGGGCCTGCTGGTGGAACGACTGGGCAGCGAAGAACGCCGCAGTGCCTATCGGGGCCAGCGCAGGATCACGGACAACTGCGTGGCGGTGATCGAACGGCAACTGCCTTGGGGCATCGACCGCAGCGAGGTGGTGCTCGATGGTCGCGGTCGTCCGGTCTATGGCTTGATCCGCACCGAAGGCCGAGTGATCAGCAGCAGTTGGCTGCCCATGGCCACCGGGCGCTGCAACAGCGCCAACCTCAACGGCCTGGTGGTCAGCCGGCAGATGGGGCTCAGCCAAGTCCAAGGCGGCTGGAGTCCCAATGCCGTCGTGCAGCGCGAGCAGTGGAAGGACGGCCGGGTGGAGGGGCTGGCCCTCTCCAGCTATGGCGCTGACAGCGAAACCGCGCGCTACAGCGGCCAGCTCAGCCTGAACCCCAAGAGCTGCTGGGGCACCATCCAGGAAACCGACGAGAAGGGACGGGCCTACAACTACAGCGCCTTGATCGTGAATGGCCGCCGCAGCAATGGGGCCCGCGGCTACCTCTACCTCCAGCGCGATCCAGGGGACCTGACGGTCGGTTGGCTGGTGCGCGACTAAGCGATCAGCACCCTGGCGATCACCGCGGCCTGCGCAAAGCCCAACTGCCCCAGATGCTCCAGGGCCGCCTCAGCGCGGGAAGCCGGCAGAGCAGCCAACAGCGGACCGCAGGTCTGCGGGTCGATCCAGAGCTGCTGATCGACGGCGGAGGCTGGAGCGCTCAGACGCACCCCACCCCCGGGATCCAGCCGGGCCAGGGCCCTGGCGTTGGAGGGGGCCAAGGTGCTGGCCTGCCCCTGCTCCAACAGGGTGCGGGCACCGGCCAGGGCAGGAATGGCCCCCGGGTCTAACTCCACCTCTTGGCCGGCGCCGAGCATTTCAGCGAGGTGGCCGAGCAGGCCAAAGCCAGTGATGTCGGTGCAGGCACTGCAGCCGTAGTGCTGCAACAGCTCCACCAGGGGAGCCTGGCTTTGCTGCATCGTCTCCAGGGCCGCGTCAATCCACTGGGGTTTGGCAACCCCGGCCATGGCCGCCGCGAAGAGCACCCCGGTGCCGATGGGCCGGGTCAAGAGCAACACCTGATCGCTCTGCAGGGGCCCCTTGGGCCAATGCCGCTGCGGATCAACCGATCCATTCACGCTCAGGCTCAAGGCCAAGCCCGCGCCATCGCGCCCCTCCAGGGTGTGACCACCCAGCAAGGGCACCCCCAGGGGATCAAGCACCGAACGCACCCCCGCCAGGGTCTGAAAGAGCAGCTCCTGTTGCAGCGGCGCGGCGGCCTCCGGCAGGGTCACCAGGGCCTGAACGCTCTGCAGCTGGGCGCCACAGGCCCAAATGTCGCTGCTGGCATGCAGGGTGGTCAGCCGGGCATTGAGCCAGGGGTCATCCAGCAACGCTGGAAACCCATCGAGGCTTTGCAGCAACAACCCGCCGGTTGACGTGGCGGCCAAGACCGCGGCGTCCTCCGGCGGTGGGCAGTCCTCCCCCGGCTGCAGGCGGGCCAGGGCGCCCTCTAGGGGGTCGGCCGCCAGCTTGGCGGCACAGCCCCGGCAGGCCATCACGGCCCCAGCGGCCATGGCTCCGGTGCGGGCGAATCCGGCCATGAAGCGTCGATCAATCGCCTCTTTCCAGCGCCAGAGCCAGCGGGAGGGACCCAAGGACCAGGGCCCGTAGAAGGCCACCGCCCGCCTGCGGCCATCGCCCAGCAACTGCAGGGCCCTGGCCTGGGGACGCCAAGGCCTCAGCGCTCGCTTGGGCTGCTCGAGGCTGCGTTTGAGGTTGATCGCCAGCAGCGGCGCCGCACGCACAGCCCAGACCCCGGAAGCCGGCCGAGGATCCCGGCGAATCAGCCCGCAGTCGCCGCTGGCAAAGATCCGGGGATGGCCCTCCACCGCCAGACTCGGCTCCGTCCAGATCCGCCCGGTCTGGGGATCGCAGGGCAGACCACTGGCCGCCAGCCAGGGCGGCGCCTCACTGCCGGTGCAGGCCAGATCCGCAGGCCGCTCGGGACCGACGCCGCGGCCCAGGGGGATGCCGGCCTCCGCCAACAGGCGCTCTCCGGCGCGGTTCGCCGCTGGCGATCCCAAGTGCAGCTGCTCACCGCGCAACAGCAGCTCGGGCTGATGCCCCTGGGCCCGCAGGGCCAGGGCCACCTCCACCGCAGCGGCACCGCCCCCGCGGATGGTTAGCGACGGCGGTGCCTGCTTGAGCCACTGCAGGAAGGGCTCCAGCGGCTTCACCCCGAGTTGCCCCTCGGCGTGTTGGGTCTGACAGCCCAGATCCAGGCTGAGGCGATCGAACTGCAGCGGCGGCCGCCCGGCCAGCAGCAGCTGGGAGCGCGGCAGGTCGAGTCCCGTGATCTCAGCGCGCACAAAGGCCACGCCCGCCCGCTGGCAGAGATCGCGCAGATCAATGGCGCAGTCCTCGTGGCTGTAGAGACCCGCCACCAGCCCCGGCACCATGCCGGAATACAGGGCGGTGCTACCCCGATTGACCAGCACCACGGCGGTGCGTTTGGGCTTGAGCTGCGGCCGCATCAACCAGCGCCGCAGCAGCAGGGCATGGCTGTGGCCACCCCCTGCCAGCAGCAGCAGCTGATCGGGACCGCTCAAGGTCGCCCCTGGGCCGAGGCGCCCAGATCCATGCCCTTGGTTTCGCTGTAGGCCTGAACCTGGCGCGGTTGAGGGCTCTCCATTTAGGCAATCTGGCTCAGGAATTGCCGGGTGCGCTCGTGTTGCGGCGCAGTGAAGAATTGCTCGGGCGGGGCCATCTCCACCACCTCCCCCTCGGCCATCAAGACCACCCGACTGGCCACCTGCCGGGCAAAGCGCACCTCATGGGTGACGACCACCATCGTCATCCCCTCGCGGGCCAACTCCTGCATCACCTCGAGCACCTCCTGCACCATCTCGGGATCGAGGGCACTGGTGGGTTCATCGAAGAGCATCACCCGCGGTTCCATGCAGAGGGAGCGGGCAATCGCCACCCGTTGCTGCTGACCGCCGGAGAGCTGCCCGGGGTACTTGTGGGCCTGCTCGCGGATGTTGACCCGCTCAAGGAGCGCCAAGGCCTCCCGCTCCACCTCCGCCTTCTTCCGCTTGCGCACCAGCACCGGAGCGAGACAGAGGTTCTCCAGCACCGTGAGGTGGGGGAAGAGGTTGAACTGTTGGAAGACCATCCCCACCTCCCGGCGGATCGCATCGATGTTGCGCACGTCATCGGAGAGGGTCATCCCATCGACGACGATCGATCCCCCCTGGATGTCCTCCAGGGCATTGAAGGTGCGAATGAAGGTGCTCTTGCCGGAGCCGGAGGGCCCCATGATCACCACCACCTCACCGCGGTAGACGTTCAGGTCCACACCCCGCAGAGCGTGGTAGCCATTGGGGTACCACTTCTCGACCCCGCGGGCCTCGATCATCAGGTCGCGATCCGTCATGGGGGACTCAGGCGGGTTGAGGGTTGGAGTTCAGGCGGGTTTCCAGGGCGCGGCTCCCCAAACCCAAGGCAGCGCAGCAGCACCAAAACAGCACCGCCAACACGAGATAGACCTCGGCGTCCTTGCCGAGGAACGCGGGATTGGCCATCACCGCCCGGGCCGTGCCCAGCAGCTCAAACAGACCAATCAGCGAGAGCAAGGTGGTGTCCTGCAGCAGGTTGATGAATTGCCCGACCATCGCCGGAAGGGCGACCCGGAGGGCCTGGGGCAGCACCACCTTGAGCATGGCCTGATGGACCGGCAAGCCCAGGGCGCGGGCTGCCTCCATCTGCCCCGGCGGCAACGCCACCAGACCAGAGCGGACGGCCTCGGCCACATAGGCCGCCGCAAAGAAGGTCAGCACCCAGGCCGCCCGCCAGACCCGATCCGGCGAGAAGCCACCGGGCAAGAGCAAGCCCAGGATGTTCTGCCCGAGGAAGAGCAGGGTGATCAGCGGTGCCCCGCGGATGAACTCGATGTAGAGCACCGAGAGCCAACGCAAGAGCGGCAAACGGCTGCGCCGCCCCAGGGCCAGCAACACCCCCAGGGGGAAGCAGAGCAGGATCGCGAAACTGGCCTCGATCAAGGTCAAGAGCAGCCCCCCCCAGCGAGAGGGGGAGACCACCGGGAGACCCAATCCCCCCGCAATCAGGGTCATCCCCAGCAGGTAGAGCAGCGGCCAGATCACGGGCCAGCCGCGGCGGACGGCAGCGGGAAGGGCCGGGCCAAGGCGCCCGGCCCACCAGCGGCAGGCCAACAGCAGCGCCGTGATCCCCCACCAACGCTGACTGATGGCAGCACTGAGCTGAAGAAACAGGGGCAGGAGCAACGCCATGCCGGCGAGCACTGCAGCGGCCAGGCGGTCGTTCGCCGGCCAAAGCCGTGCCCGGCGATCGGGGCGAGGGAAGGCCCGCAGCCATCCCCAACTCACCCCCGTGGCTGCCGCCAGAAGAACGCTCAGCAGCCAGAGACGCCACTGCTGATCCAGGGGATAGCGGCCGATGGCGAACAGGGTGCTGTTGGCCTGAATCACCGCCCACTGGGCCTTAAAGACCAACCAGTGCAGCAGGGCCTGGCCGCCAGCCAGCAAGGCCGCCAGCAGCACCACGGTGATCAGCCCATCGAGGCGAGAGGCGAACAGGGCGGCCCGTAGCCGTTGCAGAGAAGAGGAGCGCTCCATCAACGGCTCCTCAGCTGCACCGCGCGGTTCAGCGCATTCATCAGGGCAGAGATCACCAGGTCCATGGCCAGGTAGGCCCCCAGCAGGATCACCATCACCTCCACCGCCCGTCCGGTTTGGTTGAGGGTGGTCTCCGCCACCGAATAGAGATCGGCGTAGCCGCAGGCGATGGCGAGCGAGGAACTCTTCGCCAGGGAGATGTACTGGTTGTTCAAACCGGGCACGATCACCGGCAGGGCCTGGGGCAGGACCACCCGGCGCAGGGTTTGCAGGGGGCTGAAGCCCAGGGCACGGGCGGCCTCCCACTGCCCCTTGGGCACCGAAGCAATCCCGCCGCGCACCACCTCCGAGATGAAGGCCGAGATGTAGACGATCAGACCGGTCAGCAGGGCCGCGAACTCAACACTCAGGCGAATCGGTGCCTGCCAGACCCCATTCACCAACTCAGGCATGCCCAGGTAGAGGCCCGATTGTGCGAGGACGACGCCCGGCCACTGGATCGCCTGGGCACCACCCGGCAAGGAGAGGAAGACGACGAAATACCAAAACACCAACTGCAAGAGCAGAGGGATGTTGCGGATCAGCTCGACGTAGACCCGCGCCAGGCCGCGCAGCAGAGCGTTGCCACTAAAGGAGGCCACGCCGACGGCGGTGCCGACGATCGAGGCGCCAATCAGACCGATGACGACAACCCGCAGGGTGTTGACCAGTCCCGCCAGCAGCGCCCACCAGTAGGGCTGATCGGCGCTGAAGGGCAACCAACTGCCGGCGATGTCAAAACCGGCGGGGTTTCCGATCCAGCGCCAGGTCAGCAGCAACCCGGCCGCCGCCAGGTTCTGCACCAGGTTCCCCAGCAGGAAAGCCACCAGAACCAGCACCAGCAGACCGACCGCGGCCTGCAGCAACCAGGGGATCAGGCGGCGGTTGCGCCACCAAGGGGTGACAGGCGGAGCCATCAGCGGAAGGGCGGCGAATAGATCAGGCCGCCATCGGTCCACTGGCGATTGCTGCCCCGCTCCAGGTTGATGCGGGTGTTCACGCCCAGGTTGCGCTCAAAGATCTCGCCGTAGTTGCCGACGGCCTTGATCACCTGAACGACAAAGTCAGCCGGCAATCCGAGCTGCTGCCCCAGCTGGCCATCGACCCCCAGGAAGCGCCGCAGATCCGCCTGGTTGCTATCGGCCTGGGCCTCAGCGAGCTTGGCCTCGACGTTGGCCTGGGTGATGCCGGATTCTTCCGCCTGCATCAGGGCATAGGCGATCCAACGCACCGCATCGGCCCAGGCCGGATCACCGTTCACCGTGCCCATGGCCAAGGGTTCTTTGCTCAGGTCACCGGCGAGCAGGACATGGGCCTTGGGATCGGGAAAGCTGCTGCGCTTGGCGGCCAGCAGCGCCCGGTCACTGGTGACCGCCACGCAACGGCCCTGGAGGTAGGCCCCATAGGTCTGACCATCGTTTTGGAACTTCAGCGGCATGTAGGCGGCGTTGAGCTCCCGCATCCGATCCGCCAGGTTCAGCTCGGTCGTGGTCCCGGTGGTCACACAGATCGGCTTACCGGCTAACTGCTTCAAGGAGGTGATGCCGCTGCCCGCGTTCACCATCACGGCCTGACCGCCATAGAAGTGAATCGGCGCAAAGCTGAGGGCATTGCCCCCTGCCGCATCGCGGCTGAGGGTCATGGTGGTGCTGCGGGAGAGCAGATCCACTTCACCGCTATTGACCGCCGCAAAGCGCTCGCTGGCGCTCAGGTCGCGGAACTCCACCTTGGCGGGATCGGAGAGCACCCCAGCGGCGACCGCACGGCAGAGGTCCACCTCAAAGCCCTGGTAGCGGCCATCGGGAGCGACAAAACTGAAGCCCGGCAACTTGCCATCAACGCCGCAGACCAATTGCCCGCGGGCTTTCACCGCGGCCAGTTTTTGGCTTTGGGGCCCCGAGCCCTCCACAGCGCAGCCGGTGAGGACGAGACCAGCGAGCAGAGGAAGCGCTCGAAGGACCTTGCGGGGGGAAAAGGGCATCAACCAGGGCTCATTTCGCGAATTGTGCCACCGGTTTTTAAGGCTGGGCCATCGCCAATGAGGCCATGAAGCTCCCGATCGGAGCATCAAAACGCCGACGCGCTCTGCCTAGGGTCACCCCACCTATCGCTGAACGCAACGCGTCGATGAGCTCCATCAAGCGCTTGAGCTGGGCCATTGAGAACGTCTTTGAGCGCTGGCTCTGGAAATTCCGTTTGATTGCGATCGTGCCCGTGGTGATGAGCCTGCTCGGCAGCGGGGCGACCTTCATCAGCGGCACCTCCGAGATCTGGCACTCGATGGGGCTGCTCCTCGATGCCTCGCCGGATGACAGCCGCACTGTGGCCCTACTGCTGGGTGAACTCGTGGGCGGCGTCGATCTCTACTTGATCGGGATCGCCCTGATGATCTTTGGCTACGGCGTCTATGAGCTGCTGATCTCCGACATCGAAGCGGCGCGAAGCCCCGGAGCCGGTGGAAACGGACTGCTGGACATCCGCAGCTTGGATGTGCTCAAGGAAAAGTTGGTGAAGGTGATCCTGGTGGCCTTGATCGTGGCGGCCTTCAAGTCGATGTTGATCTTCCCGATCGACAACACCACCAACCTGCTGGTCTTCTCAGGCTCGGTGCTGCTCTTGGCCCTCTCGGCCTATCTGGTCTCCGGCGGTCCCAACCGCTCCACCTGGAATCAGCCCCGGGAAACCCCCTTTGAGTAGGGCTCGCGCATTGTGTAAAACGAAGGGATGAGCAGCACCCTCACGATCCGCACCCCGGATGACTGGCATCTCCACCTGCGCGATGGGGAGATGCTGCAGGCCGTGGTTGGACACACGGCACGGCAGTTCGCCCGGGCGATCGTGATGCCCAACCTCAAACCGCCGGTGACGACGGTGGAGCAGGCACGGGCCTATCGAGAACGGATCACGGCCGCCCTAACTGCTAGCCAAGGGCCGGATGCCGCCGCGGCCTTCACGCCGCTGATGACGGCCTACCTGACCGAAACAATCGAGCCAGCCGAGCTGGAGCGCGGCTTCAGCGAGGGCGTCTTCAGCGCCGCCAAGCTCTATCCCGCCGGTGCGACCACCAACTCCGACGCCGGCGTGCGCGATCTCGCCCACATCAGCGCCGTGCTCGCCTGCATGGAGCGGATTGGCATGCCGCTGCTGATCCATGGCGAGGTCACCGATCCCGCCGTCGACATCTTTGATCGCGAGGCGGTCTTCATCGAACGGCAGTTGATCCCTCTGCTCCAGCGTCATCCGGCCCTGAAGGTGGTGCTGGAGCACATCACGACCGCCGACGCCGCCCAGTTCGTGGCGGAGGGTCCAGCCAACCTGGCGGCGACGATCACCCCCCACCACCTCCACATCAACCGCAACGCTCTCTTCCAGGGGGGTCTGCGGCCGGACTTCTATTGCTTGCCCATCGCCAAGCGGGAGCGCCATCGCCTGGCCCTACGGGCCGCGGCCACCAGCGGCAGCACCAAATTTTTCCTGGGGACCGACTCCGCTCCCCACCCCAGGGGCGCCAAAGAATCGGCCTGCGGCTGCGCCGGGATCTACAACGCCCCCTTCGCCATTGAGAGCTACGCCCAGGTTTTTGAAGAGGAGGGCGTTCTCGATCGCCTGGAGAACTTCGCCAGCGTGCATGGGCCCAACTTCTACGGGCTGCCGCTCAACAACGGAACGATCCAACTGGAGCGCAGCAGCGACAGCGACTTCATCCCAGGGTTAATGGAACTGGAGAACGGCAGCAGCTCGCCGACAACCCTGGTGCCCTTTCACGCCGGGGAAAGCCTGAATTGGCGCCTGAAGCAGGCGCAATGGCACGCGTCAGCAGCGTAAAGAGCTCGCAATCTTTCAACGACGGCTCAAAAGAATCCGCCTAATTTCCAAGCGGCTGCGTGAATCACGCGCTTCTTCCATAGTCCGCCCGATCCACATGTCTCTTGTCATGGCGCCCGCTCTGGGTATCGAGAGGTTTGCAAACGGTCAGAACAAAGAACACAGGCAGCAGGCCTCCGATAGCGATAAGAGCACCATCATTCGTGCCGTTTACCAGCAGGTTCTGGGCGGTCAGCATGTGATGAAGAGCGATCGACTCGAAGGGACCGAGTCGCTCTTCCGCAACGGCTACCTGAACGTGCGCGAGTTCGTGCGCTTGGTGGCCAAGAGTGCCCAATACCGCGCTCGCTTCTTTGAGAGCTGCAACCCCTACCGCTTCATCGAGCTCAACCACAAACATCTGCTGGGCCGCGCTCCTCACAACAAAGAGGAGATGCTGCACCACTTCACGATCCTGCAGGAGCAGGGCTACGACGCGGAGATCGACTCCTACATCGATAGCGACGAATACAGCCGCAACTTCGGCAACGACCGCGTTCCCCACATGCATGGTTGGGGCTATTCGGTTGGCCACGAAGGGCGTCAGTTTTCCTATCTGATGCAACTGGCCCGGGGCGCCGCCGCCTCGGTCAAGGGCGACCGCAACGGCAGTCAGTTCAAGCTGGGCCAAGCCCTGCACCAAAACCGCGCCATTCCGGTGCCCGGTGCTGGCGCTGCGGTCAGCGTGGCCCGCTACGCCCACATCAGCACCGATGGTCCCTTCAAGGCCTCGATGTCCAGCGGCAGCGATCTGCCCAGCGGTGATCTGCCCAGCGCCCGCCGCATCGACGGCAGCCCCGCCTACGGCTTCCGCAGCAACGAGTTGCTGGTCTCAGCACCGAATACCGGCGCCGCCGAAGGCAGCCGGGTGGTCACGATCACCGCGACGGGCATCGCCAACAACCGCTTTATCCGCCACGGCGCCTACACCACCCGCGTGCCCTACAGCCGGATGAACGAGGCCCTGCAACGGGTCCTGCGCCAGGGCGGCCGCGTCGTCAGCGTCGTCGTCAGTGGCGACAGCGACATCTCCTCGGCACCCGCCCCCGCGCCGACTCCTGCTGCCGACGAGCAACCCAAGGCCAAAGCCAAGGGCCGTGGCCGCTCCAAGGGCTGATTAAACCCCTCCCCATGACCTCTGCCCCTGGCCAAACGGCCGGGGGCTTTTTGTTGCCAGTCCCCGCCAAGATGGGACGACCTCTGCGTGAGCCACAGTGATCCTGCGGGGCCTTGCCACTGGATCGCTAACGCTCCTGCTCAGCCTGCTGCTTGGCAGCAACGGCTGGGCAGGCGAAGACAGCACAACACGCCCGAGCGAACAACCCCAACAGGCCTTCAGCCTGCAAGAGGCGCTGAAGCTGCCCGACTGGCTGCGGTTCTCGATCAGCTACACCGCCGAGCCCATGGCGAACCCCCTGGGAGGGGCTGCTCAAAGCTCGGCCTGGATCCAGGACACGTCGATTGATCTCCAACTGGGGACAGGTCTGAGCCGTGCGGTCCAGGACTGGAATGAGCCAGATCACTGGCACATCAACGCCAACATCAATCACGTCGCGGGCGATGTGAGCTATGGCACTCGCATTGGCGCGTTCCTAGCCCCGCAAACCCTGTCCTACCCCGCTGGTTTCTATCCGACGGAACTGTCCTTGGAGCGCAGCGCCGGAGAAGGTTGGATCGGTGTCCGCGCTGGTGTGATTCCGATCAATGGTGATTTCGATGGAACGCTGCTGAGTGCGCCGATCCTCAACAACTACGTGCACTCGGCGTTGAACAACACCTACAACATCTTTGCGGGGAACCTACCGATCTCACCCTTTTCAAGCCTGGCCGCAAGGCTCGACATCCATCCCCACAAGGATCTCGACGTCTACTACGGCTGGTTTGATCTCACGACCGCCATCCCGATCATCCAAGCCTTCGGCGCGCCGGTCAACATCACGCCCACCAAGGTCGGAGACGCCCACATCCTGCAGCTGAACTACAGCCCCAAGCGCAGCCAGCCCGCAGGCAGCGTCCTACCCGGTGAGCTGTTCTCCATCGGCGGCTTCACCACGGACTACCAAGGCGAAGGACTGTTCGGCAGTGCGACCTGGAAAAGCGGTCTACCCCTGGGCCTCGATGACCGGGTCTGGATCGGCGGGGCCTACTCGCCGGAGTTTGATCTCAATCAGGCACCAAGCTTCCTCGGCGGCGGCCTGGTGATCCAAGGGGTCTTCCCCAAGCGCCCCCAGGACCTGCTGATCCTCGGTGGCGGGCACGCTGGTCTGAGCGCCGCGGCCCCACCGGGCTACCCCAACCAGCCCTACGAGGGCGTTCTGGAGCTGGGCTATCGCCTGCAGCTCAACCCCAATCTGAATCTGCAGCCCACCCTGCAGTGGATCTTTAACCCCAGTGGCCGAGACATCCCCACACCGGGAATCCTGACCACCAGCGTCCAGATCAGTCTGAGCTTGTAAGCCGGCCGGAGGCCATGGCCTGCAGCAGCGCCCGATGGTCCTCTTCCACCTGATCGCTGTAGCCCAGGGCAAAGTTGGCCATGGCCCGATCAAAGCCCTTGTCATCCCCGAGGGCGCCATGGAGGGTTTGACGCTGACCACTGCGGGCGTGGGCCCGTGCCAAGACCATGGCGCAGAGCTTGGCGTAGGCCTTCAGGGAGGGGGGCTTCATCGAGGCGAGGGAGACCGAGGCCTTCCAGTCCCGCAGCTGCCGCCAGTACATCGGAATGCCCTTGGGCGTTGAGGTCCAGCCCAAGAAGGGATCGCAGACGCACTGAATCAAACGCTGGCCTTCGACAACCCGCTGTCCCTGATGCCCCGCCTCATTCCCCAGTTGCTGGTCGATGCAGGACGGCAGGGCCTGCTTGCTTTGCAGCAACAACCAGTCCTCCGGATGGGGCCCCTTCATCAGGCCAATGGCACAGCGGGTGCCAACCGAACCCACGCCAACGGCTTTGAGGGCGGTGTCGACCAAGGCAAAGTCCTGCAATTGGTAGCGGCGGTGGGGGGGCAAACTCTCGCGATACCCCGCCAGCAGGAAGGCGATCGCTTCGCTGTGGCTGGGGATGGACGCAGGATCCAGATCCGGCTCTGAGGCCCACAGGGCGGTGGGATCCAACAGGGCATGGCGCCAGACCAAGGGCGGCTGATGGCGAATCTGAGCGGTTCCATCCGGCAGGAACTCACAGTGCTTCTGAATGGCCTGGCGTCCCGAGCGCCGCAGGGCTTGGGCCACCGCCACCTCAAGGTGGGAGCGGAAGGCCTTGGCCGGCAGCTCCTCCACGAACCGCTCGACATGGAGCAGGCAGTTCCAGAGCTTCAGGGTGGGGAGGTTGGCGTACTCCGCCATCGCCTTGCGATAGGCCGCGGCCACCTTGCGGGCGAGGCGGAACTGCTCCTCGCGATCCAGTTGCCACTGGCGTGCCACCAAGACGGCGCTGACCAGGAGGCGTTTGACATCCCACTCAAACGGTCCGGGTGCGGTCTCATCAAAGTCATTGATGTCAAAGACCAGGCTGCGCTCCGGCGAGGCATAAAAACCGAAGTTCAGCAGGTGGGCATCACCACACAGCTGCACCCAATGGGGACTACGGGGCAAGGGCGCCAGATCGGCCGCCATCTGGGCCGCCGTCCCTCGGAACCAGGCGAAGGGACTCTCGGCCATGCGCCGATGCCGCTCGGCGATCAACCAGGGCAAGCGGGTGCTGTTCTGTTCCTCGATCCGGCTGATCGGATCCCGCCGATCAAGCAGCGGTTGCCAGAGCGAGAGGTCCTCCCATCCAGCCGCGTTGGGGTCGCTCGCACGCAACGGTCCTGGGAGGTGCACCTCCTACTGACTTAGCGAGCCGCCGGGCAAAACGGAAGAATCTGGCAAACATGGAGACAAGCGCCTCGCCCTATGGCCCTCTCCTTTCGGGAACTCCAGGCCCAACTGCAGCCGGGCTGGGGCTGTGAGCACAGCGGCAAGGGCGGCCAGTTCGACGTGCTGGTGGTGCCCTCCCTGAGCATGGACAGGGCGCTGATGGCCCTGGTCACCGGTGCGCACCATTACGAGGAGCGGCAGCTGTTTTCGCTGATTCGGCTTCGGGATCCCGGGGTCAGGGCGATCTATGTCACCAGCAAGTTGCTGCCGGAGCTGGTGGTCGATGCGGTCCTCGAGCTTCTGCCCGGTGTCCCCACCTCCCATGCCCGGCGGCGTCTCCAGCTCTTTGACACCGATGACGCCTCCAACCGTCCGCTGACCGAAAAGTTGCTGGAGCGGCCCGCCCTGCTGGCCCGCATCCAGGAGCAACTGCGCCCGGGACGCAGCTTCATCAGTTGCTTCGTCGTGACCGAGCTCGAGAAACGTCTCTCCGAAGCGCTGCAGATCCCGCTACTTGGCACCGACCCCGCCCTGGGCCACTGGGGCAGCAAGGCCGGCAGCCGTGAGCTCTTTGCCCGTTGCGGGGTGCCGCACCCACCTGGGAGTGATCTGGTCCACAACCTCGAGGACCTGGCCGAAGTCACCGCCACGCTCTGGGAAGCGCACCCTGAGCTCAAGCGCTGTGTGGTCAAGCTCAACGAGGGGATCAGCGGTGAGGGCAATGGCGCCCTGGATCTCGCCCCGTTGCAACTGCAGGAGCTCTCTGCCGCTGCCCGGCGCCAGCGGCTGCGGCAAGAACTGGAGCGCCTGCCGATGCCCGCCCAAGGCTGGCTCACCCTGCTGGCGGAGCAGGGCGCCCTGGTGGAGGCTTGGCTGGAGGGGGGCGATCAACTCAGCTCCCCAAGCGTGCAAGGAACCATCCACCCCGGGGGACGCGTTGAGGTGCTCTCCACCCACGAACAGATCCTGGGGGGCAGCAATGGGCAGACCTATCACGGCTGCCGCTTCCCAGCGGACAAGGCCTATCGCCTCACACTGATGCGCCATGGCCAGGCCATTGGCGAGGCCCTGGGAGCCGAAGGGGCCCTGGAGCGCTACGCCGTCGACTTCATTGCCCGCCTGATCGATGGGCAATGGGACCTACAGGCGATCGAGGTGAACCTCAGGCAAGGCGGCACCACCCACCCCTACATGGCCCTGCGGGCCATCACCACCGGCAAGCTCGATCCGGGAACGGGTGAGTTTCTCTCCCCCACCGGTCAGGCCCTGCACTACATGGCCACCGACAACCTCACGCATCCCAACCTGCGGGGGCTGCTGCCGGCGGACCTGATCGACATCGTCGCCGAAGCCGATCTGCACTACGACCCGGCACGTCTACGGGGCAGCGTCTTTCACCTGCTGGGCTGTCTCTCGGAGTACGGAAAGCTGGGGATGACCTGCGTGGGTCGCAGCGCCGCGGAAGCCAAGCAGGTCTACGGGGCCACGGCGGGGCAACTGATCCAACAGGCCACCAGCGTCCAGGGCGGGAGCTAGTCCTGCCCGCGGCCGGGATAGACCAAGACCGGCAACTCCGCGTGGGTCAGCACCCGTTGGGTTTCACTGCCGAGCACCAGGCCCGCCAAGCCGCGGCGGCCATGGGAGGCCATGAAGATCAGATCGCACTGGTGATCGCTGGCGGCCTCAAGGATCGCCTCATAAATCACGGCATTCACCGAGGTCGCCCCATCCGCCTCCACCCCCTTGGCACTGGCCTTGGCCTTGGCCGCCCCGAGCACGGATTCGGCGTAGTCCGCATTGGCCTTGCTGAACTGCTCGGTCATCAGCGGATCCAGGACCAAACCCTCCCCATAGAGGGCTACATCGGGGCGACCGTAGTAGCTCGGTTGCACATGGAAAAAGGTGATCTTGGCGTCGATCTCACTGGCCATCTGCACCGCCTGATCCACCGCCAACTGGGACAGCTCCGAGCCATCGGTTGGCACCAGAAGATGACGAAACATCGGCTGCAGTCCTTTGCTCTACCCGAAAGCTAGTCAGGACGGCCCAATCCAACCGGCCAGCCGTGAGGCCGCCTGGGAGCGAGCCAAAGCCCGGGCCGCGGGCAGGGCCGGCTCCAGCTTTGCTGAGCTGAAGGGCGGCAGTTGGCGACTGCGCAACCAAGCCCCCCAGCGGAACTCATGGAAGGGAATCAAAGGCGCCGAGGTGATCACCTTCTCGCGCTTCAACTTCCAGACCAGGCTGCGGTAGGGATCGTCCTGGGTTCCCAGCAGCGTGGGGGGTAAGACCGACGGATGCTGGGGCCCCAGGCCGCGACCGTCATAGAGGTAGAGCCATCCCCGGCGCTGCAATTCAGCCAGGACCACCGCGGGATCGGCGCTGTCCACCTCCAGCGCCACATAGCCGAAGGCCGTGGCCTGGGGATCCAGCTCAAGCAGGGCGCGCAGGCGATGGTGACGATCCACCATCCAGAGCTCACCGGCGGCTGAGCGCACCAGCGGCGTGGGTTTGCGCTTTAAGTACTGACGCTGCTCTTTGGGGTCATCCTCAGCAAAATCCCTTTGGCGGCTGACGATCTCCGCCATGCCCACGCAGAGCTGAGTCGGATGCAGATCCTGAATCGGAACCTCGAGCAGCGCGTTCTTTCCGCCCTTCGGGGGTGGCAAGGGATGAAACGGAGGCAAACGCAGGGCCATGGACCGAACCTAAACCGGGTTTTTCAACTGCTGCTGTCACTCTTGGCCGTTTTTTGTGTCGGCGTGAACAGTGCCTGGGCTGCGGATTCAACCAGCTGCCACACCCTCACGGATCCCCAAGTAGCCGCTCTATTTGACCGCTGGAATGCGGCCCTGGCCACTGGGGATCCCGCCCAGGTCAGCGCCCTCTACCGCCCGGATGCGCTGCTGCTGCCCACCCTCTCGAACCAGGCACGCACCACGACGGCGGGAATCGAGGACTATTTCAAGGGCTTCCTGAGCAAACACCCCACCGGCCGCATTGATGAGCGGGTGATCCAAAGCGACTGCAACGTGGCCATCGACGCCGGCAACTACAGCTTTGAACTGGACGGTCAGGGCTGGGTTCGGGCCCGTTACACCTTTGTCTACGCCTACCAGGATGGAGCCTGGAGCATCGAGCACCACCACTCCTCGCTGCTTCCCTAGGCCGCGGCCTTGAGCATGTGCCGCAGTTCGCCCTTCGGGAATTCCGTCAGAGCGGAGGGCGAGGGGACCGGGGTGGACTTCAGCCGTGCTCCCTCTTGGTGCTCACGGATGGTGAGGCCATAAATCTCGAGGAAGAAATCGCGATCAGCCACCGAGCCCGTCAACCCACAAAGGCGGTAGAGCTCACGCAGAGGAGTCCAGGGCCTGTCCAGGACGAGGCTGTTGAGTTGATGCAGACGAAAACGTCTCAGGGCCTTGAGCGGTGGTTCACCGCAATGGCTATGGAAGAGGTTCTGCAGGGTGCGAACACTGACGTGAGCATGGGACGCCAGATCCGGCATCCGCAGATCGCTGGCGTAATGCTCAGCGACATACAAGGCCAATGCGCGCATCACCGCCGCGTCGGCTGGATCCATCGCTCGCTGTTGAACAGAGCGCTCCAACCGAGGGGGAGTAAAAACTGCGAGGGGAAGTTAAGGGAGCCGGCTATCCCAAGAGGGCGAATATCACGGAATCCTGCGCACCATGCAAAACCTGCATAACGCTCAGCGTGAACGGCCTCGAGCGGCGACGGTCCTCGGGGCCAACAGGCAGTGGGGTGCGCCGCGCCAGCGCCGCTGGCGGCGGCGCTGCAACCAGGTCAACAGCAGCCGCAGGGCAATGAAGCCGTAGAGGCCAAGCAACACCAAGCTCGCGGCATCTTTGGAGCTCGCCATGACCAGGGTCAACGCGCAACCCCGTCATCCAAGCGGCGCCTGATCACCCGTCAATCGGCATTTGTGCCGAGGCTCAGGCGACCTTGACCCCCTTCCAGAACGCCACCCGTTCGCTGATTTCTGCGGCGGCGGGCTTGGGGGTCTCATAGCTCCAGGCGCAGTTGGCATTGACCTCACCATTGACCACCACATCCCAGTAGCGGCAGGTGCCCTTCCAACCGCAGCTACTGGTGTGGCTGCTGTCGCGGAAGAACTCCTGCTTCAAAGCCGCCCGGGGGAAATAAGGGTTGCCCTCCACCACGACGATGTCGTCGCTCTCGGCGATGACGGTTCCGTTCCAGCTGGCTTGCATGCTTGAGGGGATGCCACTGCCGCCATGATCTCGCCTGAGCCAAGCAAGTCGGGGCCCCGCTGGTTTGTCAGCGGAGATCTGGATGGGTTTCTCGGCCTGAGCCTGGACAACCTGATCCAAATCCTGCTGATCCTGGGGCTCTGCCGCGGGGTGCTGGGTTACCCCGATGCCCTGGTCTTTGGAACCATCCTTCCTGCCACCGGCATCAGCCTGTTGATCGGCAATTGGGCCTACGCCCTGCAGGCCTACCGGCTGGCGCAACGGGAGGGACGCAGCGACCGGACGGCCCTGCCCTACGGCATCAACACCGTCAGCCTCTTCGCCTACATCTTTCTGGTGATGCTGCCGGTGAAACTCACCGCCCTGGGCCAGGGGCTGGATGAGGCCAGCGCCGTCCGCCTCTCCTGGCAGGCGGGCCTGGTGGCCTGCCTGGGCTCGGGCTTGATCGAGGCCTGCGGCGCCTTCTGCGCAGGCTGGCTGCGGCGTTGGCTGCCCCGGGCCGCCCTGCTCTCCACCCTGGCGGGGATTGCCTTGGGCTACATCGCCCTGGGCTTTTTGCTGCGCACCTATGCCCAACCGCTGGTGGGTCTGGCGGTGCTGGCGGTGATCCTGGCGACTTACTACGGCAAGGTCCGCTTCCCGATTCCAGGCGGCCTGCTGGCGGTGCTGGTGGGCAGCGCCCTGGCCTGGAGCAGTGGACTGATTGACGCCAACCCGGAGCGCTGGGCCCAGGAGGCCGCCCAGATCGGTTGGCGCTCGCCCCAGCTGCAGCTCGGGAGCCTCTGGGATGCCCGCGGCCAACTGCTGCCCTGGCTCGGGGTGATTGTTCCGATGGGGCTGTTCAACGTGCTCGGTTCACTGCAGAACATCGAGAGCGCGGAGGCCGCCGGCGATCGCTACCCCGTGCGCAGCTCACTGTTGATCAATGGCCTGGGGACGGTAGTCGCCGCTGGCCTGGGCTCCTGCTTTCCCACCACGATCTACATCGGCCATCCCGGCTGGAAGGGGATGGGGGCCCGCATTGGCTACTCCTGGCTGAACGGCCTGCTGATGGGCGCGGCCTGCCTGTTGGGGCTGTTTGGCGTGGTGGGCCAGATCGTGCCGATCGAAGCCGGGATGGCGATCGTGCTCTACATCGGCCTGGTGATCACGGCCCAGGCCTTTGAGGCCACACCCCGCGCCCATGCGCCAGCGGTCGCCCTGGGGCTGATGCCGGGCCTGGCGGGATGGGGGGCCCTGCTGATCAAGGCGGGGCTGCGGGCCGGTGGAGCCGGCAGTGCCGAGACCCCCTTTGGCCCTGGCTTGCTAGAGGGGCTGCAACAGGCCGATGTCTGGGCTGCGGGTGCCTTTGCCCTGGAGCAGGGCCAGATCATCACCGCCATGCTCCTAGCGGCGATGGTCGTCTACGCGATCGAGCAGCGCTTCAAGGCCGCCTGCCTGGCGGCCCTGGTGGCCGCCGCCTGCTCCTGGTTTGGCGTGATCCACGCCTGGCAATTCAGCGCCAGCGACACCACCCTGCAATTGGGCTGGGGCGTGGGCGCAGCCTGGGCCCAGGGTTATCTGGCGATGGCTGCGGTCTTTGCCGCCGCCAGCCTCAAGGGCCGCCTCACCAGAAACGGCTCATGATCTCCAGCCGCGCGACCCCCAGCGGTGCCGGCACCGGGTTGGGGCCAGCGGGCAGAGCCTGCACCGCAAAGACGTAGGTGTCAGCCCAGGTGGGATTCAGCGGCGGGCGCAGGGCCAGGGTCACCTCCTGACCGGGTTGCGGCGGCTCCGGGAAGACCGCCCGCAGCGTGCGCGTGGCCTGATCAAAGGTGGCCTCCACTGGCACGGCAGCACCCTCCCGCCGGGGGCGACCGATGAAGGCATGGGCACGCTGGGGCGCCAAGGAGAAGTTGCGATCGACCCCGCGGATCTGGGTGATCACCAAGCCCCCCAGTCCGGCCCCGGCGTTCTCCGCCAGGGTGACGGTGAAGTAGTACTCCCCCTGGGCCTGGTTGACGTACCAGTAGTAGTTGGTGAAATCCACCTTCCAGGGTGGATTGGTGAAATAGGTCTGGCCCCGCAGCTCCAGGGCCGCCGCGGGCTCAGGCCGGATGCCGTCGGCCGCTGCACCAAGCAACAAACCAAGCGCCGTGCAGGCGGCGGCCGATGACGCTCTCCAGGCGGCCATAGCTGCATTGGTGTGGATGGTTGAACGCTAGCCAGCGTTTTTGAGAGCAGTTGATATCTTCAAAGCACTGCAGCGCACCTCGATGAACCGGGCTGAACTCGATGCCATCGAACTGATGCTGCGGGACCTCAACACCCGCCACGAAGAGATCCGCCACCGGGCGGCCTTCCGCGGCTGCACCCGCGAACTGGTCACCCTCCAGCAGGAACTGGTGCAGTACCTGATGGCCAAGAAGGCCCAGATCAGCGGCCGCTAATTCCGCCTAGGCCTCAACGAGAAAGGGAACGGGGTTCTGATCGCGGCGGTGCTGCACCGGCAGCGCTTCCGCTTGGGCGTTGCCATCGAGGGCGGCGGTGGTCTCCAGGGCGGCGCGCAGCAGACGGCCGGCATGCAGGGACATGTCCCGCGGCACCGAGATCCGATCGCGCAGGTAACGCAGACCCGCGGCCGTGCCGGCGGGTGGAGTGATCGCGCCGTTGGCCGGCTTCAACAGCAGGGTCAGGGCCGCGCGCAGTGCCTGATCAAAAGCCGCTGAGGGGGCGGGATTGATCGCCAGCAAGCGCTCGCGGTGGCGCAGCACCCGGGCCACGGCCTCAAGGGCGGCCCCCTCGGGCGCCGGCTGGCGGGTCTCGATCACGGCCGGATCCTCCACGGGCCAGGGACCCTGGTCGATCAGCTCAGCGACGCGGCGTTGCTCGGCCGTGCCGCTGGCCAAGCAGCAACCCATCTGCGGCGGCAGGTCATGGGCATGGGTGTGGAAATCGCTCTGGGTACCCAGGTAGGTGCGGCGCTGCTCCAGCGCCGTGAACCAGCGGTCGATGGCCGGGTGCTGCTGGCGAATCCCGTAGCCCTTGTAGTAGGCGAGGGAGGCGTTCATCCGCTCGAGGTAGGGGATGAAGATCACATCGGCACTGCTGAAGCGCTCGAGGAAAAACGGACCAGGGGTGGCCTCCAGGGCCTCCTCCACCAGGGTCGCGATCCGGGCGAAGTGCTGTTCAGCCGGAGCGCTGTGCGCCCCTTGGCCCTCGCAGTAGCAGAGCCATTGGCACCAGGCGCGAAACAGGCGGCGCTCCAACTGCCGCAGGGGGAAGACATCGGGATCACTCAGGCCAGCCTCCAGCGGCCCAAAGGCATCCTCCAGGGCCTGAAGGATCACATCGCTCTCGGTGTAGAGACGCCCGTCGAGCTCCAGGGCCGGCAGCATTCCCGAGGGGACAACCTGCTTGTACCAGCGCTCCTTCTCGCCGTAGCAGAACATCGTCACCTTGCGGATCCGGTAGGGGATCCGCTTCTCCTCCAGCCAGAGCCAAACCTTCTGGCAATAGGGACACCAGGCGTGGTGATCGCGATAGAGGGTGACGCGCACCTCCGATTCCGGCCGGCCGAACAGCCGCAGCCGCGCCTGGGCGTTGGTGGGGCCCTCCTGACGCAGCTGCAGCAGTTGCTCTTCGCTCTGCAGGGGCAGCAGCTCAGCCAGGTCCTCCCAGCTCAATGCTTGCGGGCCCGGGGAGCTGAACATCAACGGGAGGGCGGGACGGCCTTCTGTTTTAGGGAATCAAAGCGGCAGCGCGGGTGCCTCTAGGCAACACTTGGGGCAAGCAAGGGCGAGGGCATGAGCGACCACTTCGATCTGATCGTGATCGGGGCCGGATCCGGCGGACTGGCCGCCGCCAAGCGCGCCGCCTCCTATGGCGCCCGCGTGGCCATCGTTGAAGGGGATCGGGTCGGCGGCACCTGCGTGATCCGCGGCTGCGTTCCCAAAAAGCTGATGGTCTACGGATCCGCCGTTCGCCACCAACTCAGCGATGCCGCCAGCTACGGCTGGAGCCTGGGCGAGGTGAGCCATGACAGCAGCGTCCTGCTGAGCAAGGTGCGCGCCGAGGTGGATCGCCTCAACCAACTGCACATTGGCTTCCTGGAGAAGGCTGGCGTTGAGCTGGTGCGCGGCTGGGGCCGTCTCGCCGACGACCGCAGCGTCAGCGTCCAGGACAGCAGCGGGAAGGAGACCCGGCGGCTGAGCGCCGAGCGAATCCTGATCGCCGTTGGCGGACGCCCCCATCGCCCCGAGATCCCGGGCGCCGAGCTGGGCTGGATCTCGGACGACCTGTTTGAACTCGAGCAGTTCCCCAAGCAGGTGGTGGTGGTCGGCGCCGGCTTCATCGCCTGTGAGTTCGCCTGCATCCTCAATGGCCTGGGGGTCCAGGTGACCCAACTGGTGCGCGGCGATCACCTGCTGCGGGGCTTCGATCGGGAGTGCGGCCAGGCCGTGCTGGAGGCGATGGAGGCCGAGGGCATCACGGTGCGCCTCGCCCACAGCCCCGCTGCCATCGAAGGCGAACCGGGGGCGCTGACGGTGGTCACCCAAAGCGGCGAGCGCATCGCCTGCAACGGCGTGCTGCTGGCCACGGGCCGCCGCCCCTTCCTGGCGGGCCTCAACCTCGAAGCCGCTGGGGTGGCGATGGAAGGCCATCGCATTCCAGTCGACGCGGATCAGCGCACCAACGTGCCCCACATCTACGCCGTGGGAGACGTCACCGACCGGGTCAACCTCACCCCGGTCGCCATTGATGAGGGCCGGGCCCTGGCCGACAGCATCTGGGGGAACAAGCCGCGCCAGGTGGACCACGACCTGGTGGCGGCGGCGGTCTTCTCCCAGCCGGAGCTCTCCAGCGTTGGCCTCAGCGAAGAGGCCGCGGTCGAGCGCTACGGCAAGGACGGCATCAAGGTCCATCGGGCCCGCTTCCGTCCCATGAGCCAGGCCCTACCGGCCCGTGATCCCAAGGTGCTGCTCAAGCTGGTGCTCGAGGCCGGCAGCGGCAAGGTGCTCGGCTGCCACATGGTGGGCGAGCACGCGGCCGAGATCATTCAGATGGCGGCCATCGCCATCGGCATGGGAGCGACCAAGGCGGATTTCGATCGCACCATGGCGCTGCATCCGACGATCTCAGAGGAGTTCGTCACGCTGCCCAACTAAGGCCATGCGCACACTCTTGATCAGCGGCGCTAGCCGCGGCATCGGCCGGGCCATGGCCGAGCGGCTCCTCAGCGATGGCCATCGCCTGAGCCTGGGCCTGCGCAACCCAGGCGACCTCAAGGGCAGCCCCCTCGACCCCGAGCAGGCCGGCGCCGAGCGCGTGCTGCTGCACCCCTATGAGGCGGCCGAGCCCACGAGCGCCGAGGCCTGGGTGCAGGCGACGCTGGAGCACTTCGGAGCGCTCGACAGCGTGATCCACTGCGCTGGGATCTTCTCGCGGGTGCCGCTGGTGTTTGAGGACGGCCAGGAGCAGGAGATCCAGCGGCTGTTCGACGTCAATGTGATGGGGCCCTGGTGGCTGACCCGGGCCGCCTGGCCGCAGCTCCAAGCCCATGGCTCCGGGCGCGTCGTCGTGCTGGTCTCCATGAGCGGCAAACGCACCAAGGGCCGCCTGGCGGCCTACAGCACCAGCAAGTTCGCCTTGATGGGGCTCTGCCAGACCATGCGCAATGAGGGCTGGGAGAGCGGGATCCGGGTGACGGCGGTCTGCCCGAGTTGGGTCAACACCGACATGGCCGCCGCGGTGAAGGCCCTGCCCCCTGAGCAGATGACCCAGAGCGAAGACCTGGCCGCCCTCACCAGCCAGCTGCTGGAGCAACCCAACAGCTGCGTGCCCTTTGAGCTGGCGGTGAACTGCAACCTCGAGGCCTAGCGCTCGAACTTGTACTGACGGGTCAGCTGGAAGACCGTGCCGCTCAGCAGCAGCAGGGAGATCAGGTTGGGGATCGCCATCAGGCCGTTGAGGATGTCGGCGACGGTCCAGATCAGATCAAAGCTGGCCACTGAGCCCAAGACCACCACGGCAACCCAGACCAGACGGAAGGGCTTGATGCCCTTCACACCCACCAGGAACTCGAGGCAGCGCTCGCTGTAGTAGCCCCAGCCCAGGATGGTCGTGGCGGTGAAGAAGACCGTGCCGAAGGTCACCAGCCAGGCACCACCGGGCAGACCCCAGTCAAAGGCGGCCATGGTCAAGGCAACGCCCTGGGGAGCCGTTGCCCCTTCCATGGGCAGCCAGGCACCGCTGATGACGATCACCAGGGCGGTCATCGTGCAAACAATGATCGTGTCGATAAAGGTGCCGAGCATCGCGACGGAGCCCTGCAGCACCGGATCACCGGGCTTGGCCGCCGCCTGGGCGATCGGCGCGGTCCCCAGGCCTGCTTCGTTAGAGAACACGCCGCGGGCGATCCCCTTCTGGATCATCACGCCGATGGCACCACCGGCCACGGCCTGGGCCGAGAAGGCGTCTTGGATGATCAGCGCCAGGGCCGCGGGAATCTCACCCAGGTGAGCCAAGAGAATCGTCAGGGCGCCGCCGACGTAGACGATGGCCATGAACGGCACGACCGCCGAGGCCACCCGTCCAATCCGTTCAATGCCGCCAATGATCACAGCAAAGGTGATCGCAGCAAAGACCACACCGGTCACCAGAGGCGGGATCCCAAGACTCACGTTCAAGGCCTTGGCCAGCTCATGGGCCTGAACGCCATTGCCGATGCCAAAGCCGGCGAGGGTGCCAAAGAGCGCAAACAGAACGGCCAGCCAACCCCAGCCGCGGCCAAGGCCATTGCGGATCACGTACATCGGACCGCCAACGTGCTCGCCCAGCTCATCCACCTCGCGGTGATGCACAGCCAGCAGCGACTCGGCGTACTTGGTGGCCATGCCCACCAGGGCAATCAGCCACATCCAGAAGACCGCGCCCGGACCACCAACGCCAATGGCACCGGCGACACCGGCAACGTTTCCGGTGCCGATCGTCGCTGCCAGGGCTGTCATCAACGACTGGAAGGCCGTGACGTCACCTTCGCCGTCGGACTGACGAATCGAGGCCCAGGTCTGCCGCACGGCATAGCCGATCCGGCGGAGGGGCATGAAGCCGAGGCCCACCATCAGGTAGAGCCCCGTCAGGCCGATCAACCAGAGGGTGTAGGGCCCCCACACCACTGAGTTGATCTGATTGAGCAGATCCTGCATCCGATCCCGCCGGTCAAACCTGGCGGGATCGTGTCACATCTGCTGGCGTTCAGCTATTGGCGTTGAGGGCTTCGAAACGGAAGACCTGACGACCGGCCGGGGTGTCACCAAAGGCCTCGGTTTCCACCACCCGCTCGCTCAGCACCCAGGGACCCTCACCGGCCAGGGGAACAAAGGTGTCGGTGAAACGGCTCTTGCCGCCACGGGCCTCGCCGCTGGCGGGATCGGCGTACTGGCTGGTGTAGCTGTGGCTGAGGTAGCCGCTGCCGGTGTCGGTGGTGCTCTCGGTGAAGATCGTCACCACGGTGCCGTGGATGTGGCGGTGCACCATCGTCACCACGTCGTCCTTAATCCGGTAGCGGTCGCCGGTGTTCTTACCGCCGACGATCACCTCGGTCCCAACCGCATCGGTCTCGCCGGCGGTGAAGGTGTTCTCGCCGTGGGTCTGCTCGAAGCTGCGGCGCACGCGGTGGATGCAGACCTCCCAGAGCTGGGAGGCGATCGCCTTATGGATCTCCTCGTTCTCGATGCCCTCCACCTGGGCCTTCAGGTCAGCGCCCACCTTGAAGCTGCCTTCGACGCGCTGGTCCTCCTGCTCCCAGATGCAGCGGCCGCTGTAGCCACCAAAGCCAGGAGCCCAGGTGTAGCGGTTCTCATAGGCCGCCCGGAAGGCAGCCGTGCAGTCGGAACCAGAGCTAACCGGGGCAGAGCTAGGGGCGACGGTCACGGATACGCATTCAGCAAGGAACCAGCGTAGGGGGATGAAGCGATCGGTGATTTCACGGACGACTTAGCTCAACGCAGCCCATAGCGTGGAAGCCATGGGAGCAGGAACCAATGCTTCTGCGAAACAGAACTAAGATGAACTGGTGATCCGCTCGTTTCGATGCGCAGACACCGAGCGACTAGCGCAGGGATGGGCGATCCCCCGCTTTCAGGCCTTCGAACGGGTAGCCCGACACAAGCTTCGCCAGCTGGACATTGCCTCGCGCCTCGAGGATCTGCGCATTCCCCCCGGCAATCGACTGGAAGCACTGCGTGGCGACCGAGCTGGAGAACACAGCATCCGGATCAACGACCAATTCCGCCTTTGCTTTGTTTGGTCAGATTCCGGCCCTGAAGCCGTTGAGATCGTTGATTACCACTGATGACTTCCAAAGATCGCCTAAGCCCCATTACCCCAGGTGAACTGCTCGTTGAGGAGTTTCTGGTTCCGCTTGGGGTCAGCCAGTACCGACTGTCGAAGGCCATCAAGGTGCCGGCATCCAGGATCAGCGAAATCGTCTCCGGTCAGCGATCGATCAGTGCGGATACAGACCTGCGACTCTGCCGCTTCCTGGGCCTCAGTCCCGGGTACTGGCTTCGTGCTCAAGCCGCCTACGACACAGAGATTGCCGGAGCGGAGCTCGCTGAGGAGATCGCCAAGATTCAGCCCTTGGTGAGCAGCTGAGTCCCTACCCGTGGATGTCCTGCAGGGCGCGCACCTGCATCTCCTGGGCCTGAAGGGCGGCGATGCCCTCAACTGCGGCACGGGCACCGGCCAGGGTGGTGACGGTCGTGACGGCGTAGTCGATGGCCGCGCGGCGCAGGTACTTGTCGTCGTGGGCGGCCTGACGACCGACCGGCGTGTTGATCACCAACTGGATCTCACCGGAGCGGATCGCATCCTCGATATTCGGGCGGCCCTCGTGCACCTTCAGGACGGTCTCAACCTTGAGGCCGGCCTCCGCCAGCGCGCGGGCGGTGCCTTCGGTGGCCACCAAACGGAAGCCCATCTGATCAAGGCGCTGGGCGACGGGCAGCAGGGCTGACTTGTCGCGGTCATGGGTGGAGAGGAAGACCGTGCCGCTGGTGGGCAGGGCCTCACTGGCACCCAACTCCGCCTTGGCGTAGGCCAGGCCGAAGCTGGTGGCCGTGCCCATCACCTCACCGGTGCTGCGCATCTCCGGACCCAGGATCGAGTCGGCGCCGGGGAAGCGCTTGAAGGGCAGAACCGCCTCCTTGACCGCCTGCAGGGGCGGTTTGGGCTCGCTGGTCAGACCGATCTGATCGAGGGTCTTGCCCGACATGATCCGGCTGGCGATCTTCGCCAGGGGCGCACCGGTGGCCTTGGCCACGAAGGGCACGGTGCGGGAGGCCCGGGGGTTGGCCTCAATGATGTAGACGAGTCCGTCCTTGATGGCGAACTGCAGGTTGATCAGGCCGTTGACCTGAAGGGCCAGGGCCAGGGCTTCAGACCACTGGCGAATCGTGGCTAGGGCCTCCTGCTCCAGGCTGACCGAGGGCAGCGCGCAGGCCGAGTCACCGGAGTGCACGCCGGCCGGTTCGATGTGCTCCATCAGGCCGCCGATGACGACCTTGCCGGTGGCATCACAGAGGGCATCGACGTCGACCTCGGTGGCGTTCTCGAGGTACTGGTCAATCAGCACCGGGTGATCCGGCTCGACATTCACCGCCTCGTTCATATAGCGGTTCAGCTCGTCCTCGCCGTAGACCACCTCCATCGCCCGGCCGCCCAGGACGTAACTGGGGCGCACCACCACGGGATAACCAACGCGCTCGGCCACCACACGGGCCTCCGCTTCGCTGCGGGCCAGGCCATTGCGGGGCTGACGGATGTCCAGGCGACGCAGGATCGCTTCGAACTGCTCGCGGTCTTCCGCCGTGTCGATCGATTCGGGCGAGGTGCCCCAGATGCGGGTACCCGTGGCCTGACCGGCGGGGGACTGCAGCCAGTGCAGCAGGGGAATCGCCAGCTTGAGCGGGGTCTGGCCGCCGAACTGAACGATCACCCCCTCCGGCTTCTCGGCCTCGATCACGTTGAGCACGTCCTCAAAGGTGAGGGGCTCGAAGTAGAGGCGATCGGAGGTGTCGTAGTCGGTGGAGACCGTCTCGGGGTTGGAGTTCACCATCACCGTTGCGAACCCCTCCTCCTGCAGCGCAAAGGAGGCGTGGACGCAGCAGTAATCGAACTCGATGCCCTGGCCGATCCGGTTGGGGCCACCGCCCAGGATCATCACCTTGCGCCTGGACTCCGGCTGAACCTCGGACTCCGGAGCGATCAACTCCAGGCTGCCGTCGGGGAGCAGACGCTCCATCGGCCGCTCATAGGTGGCGTAGTGATAGGGCGTGCTGGAGGCGAACTCCGCGGCACAGGTGTCCACGGTTTTGAACACCGCATTGACGCCCAGGTTCTGGCGATGGGCGCGCACCTCCAGTTCCTTGCTGCCGGTGGCCCAGGCGATCTGACGATCGGAGAAGCCCAGCTGCTTGAGCTCCAGCAGGGCGGCGGCATCCAGGGCGGTCAGGTTCTGGCCCTTGAGCAGACGCTGCTCGCTCTCGATGATCCGGCGCAGCTTCGCCAGGAACCAAGGATCGATGGCGGAGATCCGATGGATGTCGGCATCGCTGTAGCCGTTCACCATCGCCGTGCGAACCGCAAAGATCCGATCGGGTGCAGGGGTGCGCAGTTCCCGGTCGAGGTCCGAGCGCTCGGGGCTGGGGTCCGGGCGATCGCAACCCCAGCCGGCGTGTCCGGTCTCCAGGGAGCGCAGGGCCTTTTGGAAGGACTCCTCAAAATTGCGGCCGATGGCCATGGCCTCGCCCACCGACTTCATCGCGGTGGTCAGCACGGCGGGGCTGCCGCGGAACTTCTCGAAGGCGAAGCGGGGGACCTTCGTCACCACGTAATCAATCGTGGGCTCGAAGCAGGCCGGGGTCTTGCCGGTGATGTCGTTGATGATCTCGTCGAGGGTGTATCCGACGGCCAGACGCGCAGCGATCTTGGCGATCGGGAAACCCGTGGCTTTCGAGGCCAGGGCCGAACTCCGCGAGACGCGCGGATTCATCTCGATCACGATCACGTCGCCATTGGCGGGATTGATCGCGAACTGAATGTTGCTGCCGCCGGTATCCACACCGATCTCGCGGATGATCGCGATCGACTGATCCCGCAGGCGCTGGTACTCGCGGTCCGTCAGGGTCTGGGCCGGGGCCACGGTGATCGAGTCACCGGTGTGCACCCCCATCGGATCGAGGTTCTCGATCGAGCAGACGATCACCACGTTGTCGGCGGTGTCGCGCATCACCTCCAGCTCGAATTCCTTCCAACCGAGCAGGGACTGCTCAATCAGGATCTGATTCACCGGGCTGGCGTCCAGGCCGCTCAGGCAGATCGCCCGGAACTCCTCGGGGTTGTAAGCGATGCCGCCGCCGCTGCCCCCCAGGGTGAAGGCCGGGCGAATGATCCGCGGATAGCTGCCGATCTGATCCCCGACAGCCTCGGCCTCCTCCAAGGTCGTCGCGATGCCGGAGGGGCAGACACCCACCCCAATGCGACCCATGGCCCTTTTGAAGAGGTCCCGGTCTTCCGCCTTTTCAATCGCCTCGAGGTTGGCGCCGATCAGCTCCACCCCGTACTTCTCCAGGGTGCCGTCCTTGGAGAGGGCCACCGCCAGGTTCAGGGCGGTCTGGCCGCCCATGGTCGGCAGCAGGGCGTCCGGACGCTCCTGCTCGATCACCCGGCGCACCACATCAGGGGTGAGAGGTTCGATATAAGTGCGATCCGCCATGTCCGGATCGGTCATGATCGAGGCGGGGTTGCTGTTCACCAGCACCACCTCAAAACCCTCGGCCCGCAAGGCTTTACACGCCTGGGTTCCCGAGTAATCAAATTCGCAGGCTTGCCCGATCACAATCGGGCCTGACCCCAGCAGCAGGATGCGACGCAGATCCGTGCGACGGGGCATAGCAGGGGGCCGGCAGCCAAACCCATCCAGCCTCTCACGTGGCTGAAACCCCTTGCTGTTAAGCCAGACCCAGCCAACGATCCCGTCGTGGCTAGTGTTGTCTTCAACACGGCCGAAGCGTCCTCATGAGCGAACTCCAGCGCCTGAAGGGGCTGCTGCCTCCCGAGATGCAGAGCTGGGTGTTTGTGGAAGCCGCGGCCTCAGCAGACCCGCCGCTGATCACCATCGAGGAGATCGGCCGCGATGAGGTGGAGGTTCAGCTGGATCTCCAGAAGTGGGATGCCCTGGCGATCGACCACCGCAACCTGCTCTTCTGGCATGAGGTCGGCCGCATCCAGAACGACTCCGTCCCCCGGGACGGCTGGGAGATGGCGGCCCTGGCCATCGGCCTGGGTGGCGCCATCGGTGAACTCTGGGTTCAGGACGGCCTGCTGCTGCTGATGGCCATGGGCCTATCCGGCTTTGCCGGCTACCGCCTCTATCTCAAGAACAACTCCGAGAAGCGTCTGCAGGACGCCATCGCCGCCGATGAGCGGGCGATCGATTTGGCCTGCCGCTTCGGCTACACCCTGCCCAACGCCTACAAGAGCCTCGGCGGGGCCCTCAAGGAGCTGGTGGAGCAGACCCGCAAGAAGAAAAAGCGCAGCTTCTACGAGGACCGCCTGGAGGCGCTGCGCAAGAGTGCAGGCAAAGCCCGGGCTGAGATGGCCCAGCAACAGGGCTCCCGACACTCCGTGAGCAGCGAGAACGTTTATGGCTGAGGCCCAAGCCGCCAAGCCCAGTCCCGACCCCAACCGACCCCGGCTCGACCTCGACGACAGCAAAGCCCTGGCGCTGCTGGCCGCCGATGCCTGTGACGACCGCAAAGCCACCGACATCGTTCTGATTCGGGTGGAGGAGATCTCCTCGATCGCCGACTGGTTCGTGATTGCCAGTGGCTTCACCGATGTCCAGGTGCGCGCCATGGGCCGCTCCGTTGAGGACAAGCTCGAGGAGCACACCGGCCGCCTGCCCCTGCGCAAGGAAGGGCAGAACGAGGGGCGCTGGGTGCTGCTGGATTACGGCGAGGTGATCGTGCACTGCCTCACCCCGGACGAGCGCAGCTACTACGACCTGGAGTCCTTCTGGGGCCACGGTGAGGTGGAGAGCTTCGTAGGCTCGGCCGAGGCTCCACCGGCCTGAGCCGGACACGCAATGGCTGCTAGCGATCCTTCGCCGGGGCTCAGCAACAGCACGCCCTGTCCGGTCCCGCCAGAGCAGCGCCCGCTGGAGCAATACAAGGAACTGCAGGACTCCCTGTTTTTTGCCTGGGCCCAGCAGAACATCGCCCAGCCCTTGATCCAGAGCTGGCTGATTGCGATGCCGCTGACGCTCTACCTGGCGACCGGCAGCTTTGCCCTACGCCACGACCCCGCAGCACTCACCGCCGCCGGAGCCGCCGGCGCCTGCGTCGTGCCACTGCTGATGCTGACGCGCCAGTGGCTGGGCTGGAGAACCGTGCTGCGGCGCCTGACCTCCACCCAGGTGGAGTACGAAGAATCCGGTTGGTACGACGGGCAGGTCTGGGAAAAGCCACTCGCCTGGAGACAGCAGGATCTGCTGGTGGCCACCCACGAAGTCAAGCCAGTCCTGCGCAAGATCCAACTCGCCCTGGCCGCAACCGGCGGACTGCTCTTGCTCTCGACGGGACTCTGTCAGGCTCTCTGACATGACCTTCTCCAGCAGCTTCGGTAGCCGTCCTGGGGTGCCCCCCCTGGAGGTGCGCCTCACCCGCAACGGGATCGGCGAATCGCTGCACCGCGTCCATGCCGTGGTCTGTGACCAACGCGGCCGGATCCTGATGCGCGCTGGTGATCCGCAGCAGCTGAGCTTCATCCGCTCCGCGCTCAAGCCCTTCCAGGCCCAGATCTTCGTCAGCAGTGGAGCGGCCGATCTGGGGCAACACGACGACCGCGCCCTCGCCATTGCCTGCGCCTCCCACGCCGGGGAGGCGGGCCAGGCCCGCGAGGCCTTCAAGATCCTCTGGAAGGCCGACCTCGAAAGCGAGCAGCTGCAGTGCCCCACCCCCGCCGGCAAGCAGAGCCCGCTGGAGCACAACTGCTCGGGCAAGCACGCCGCCTTTCTCGCCACCTGCCGCAAGATGCACTGGCCGCTGGAGACCTACCTCCAGATCGAGCACCCGCTGCAGCAGCAGGTCCTCAAGCGCGTCGCCGAACTGCTGGGGATGCCCGCCGCGGAACTGATCACGGCCCGCGATGACTGCGGCGCACCGACCCTGCAACTGCAGCTGGCTCAGATGGCACTGCTCTTTGCCCATCTCGGAGCCGGACAGAACCCCGAACTCGAGCGCCTCTGCCGCTCGATGCTCGCCCACCCCGACCTGGTGGCCGGCGAGGGTCGCTTTGACACCGCCGTGATGCGCAGCAGCCACGGCCAGGTGCTGAGCAAGGGGGGCGCCGAGGGGATCCAATGCCTCAGCCGAGTCGGCGAAGGGTTGGGATTGGCGATCAAGGTGGAGGACGGAGCCCGCCGCGCCAAGCAGGCCGTCGCCCTGCACCTGATGGAGCAGCTCGAGTGGCTCACGCCGATGACCCTCGAAGAACTCAGCACTCAGTTCCTGGTGCCCAACACCGCGGTCAAGCTCGAGGTCAGCGGCGAACTGCGCTTCGACAACGGCAACTAGAGCGCATCGCGCTCGAACTGGGCCGCCGCGGCCTCGGTGGCCTCAACGCTGAAGAGCGCCTGGGCGATCGCTGGGCTGATGGTGAAGGTGTTCAGGCCCTCGGCCGCCAGGCGCGGCAGATCTGAGGCGCTGCGCAGGCTGGCCACCAGCAGACGCAGGGTCGAACCCAAGGCATCGATGCAGCGCTGCATCGCGATCAGCTCCCCATGGCCATCGCGGCCCAGGTCACTGATGCGCCCGAGGTAGGGGGCGATGTAGTCCACCCCAAGGGCTGCCGCCAGCAGCACCTGCTGGGGTTCGTAGCAGGCGGTGAAGGTGATCCGGCAGCCCTGCTGCTGCAGCTCCCGGGCAGCCTCCAGGCCAGGGCGGGTGATGGGCAGCTTCACCCAGATGCGATCGGGCGCGATCGCCGCCAGGGCAGCTCCGCAGCCCACCAGATCCGCCCCCCAGGCCTGCAGATGCAACTCCTGCACACCCATCGCCAGGGCCCGCTCGCTCAAGGCCCGGAGGTTCTCCAGGGTGCAGGGCTGGCCCGCACGTTTCAGCAGCGTCGGGTTGGTCGTCACCCCGCCAAAGAGCCCCGTGGGCAGCCACTGCTCCCAGGCGCTGGGGTCGGCCGAGTCCAGCAGCAGATGCAGTGCCATAGGAGTCAGGGGCTGAGTCCATCCTGGCTCCATTGCCGGAGGGATCCGCTGTGCTGTAAGGTTTCTGGGTCGCCGCGGGGTAGAGCAGTCTGGTAGCTCGTCGGGCTCATAACCCGAAGGTCGGTGGTTCAAATCCGCCCCCCGCCACCAACTCCAAAAGCCCCGGCCTTCTCTGAAGTGCCGGGGCTTTTTTGATGGCTGAAACCCTGATGGCTGCTAGCAACCCTGACGCAATCGTCGTCGGCTCCGGGGCCACCGGTGGGGTGGCAGCCATGGCCCTTGCCCAGGCGGGCCTGCGGGTTCTGGTGCTGGAGGCCGGCCCGGAGCTCAGTGCCAAGCGGGCCTTTGGCAGCGAGCCCCTCAACAGCCTCAAACGCCTGGCCAACATCAGCAGCGGCCGGCAGCGGATCGCAGCGAATCACCCGGGCTACTGGAAGGCCAACCCGGAGCTGTTCGTCGATGAGCAGCGCAACCCCTACTCCACCCCAGGCGATCGCCCCTTCCTCTGGACCCGGGGGAGACAAGTGGGTGGCAAAAGCCTCACCTGGGGAGGCATCACCCTGCGGCTCTCCGACTACGAGCTCAAGGGAGCAAGCCGGGATGGCCATGGCCAGGACTGGCCGATCGCCCATGACGACCTGGCCCCCTGGTACAGCCAGCTCGAGACGCTGCTGGCCGTGAAGGGCAAGCGGGATGGCCTACCGCAGCTGCCCGATGGGGAGTTCCAGGAGCCAATGCCCCTGACCCCCGCCGAGGAGCACCTGGGCCGCTCGATTCGCCGGGATCTGGAGCTGCCCTTGATCCACTCCCGCGGCTTCGAGCTCAGCAAGAGCGCCCAGACCCCCTGGCCCCGTTCCTGCTCCCAGGGCGGCGCCCTGGCCATTGCCCTGGCCAGCGGCCGGGTGGAGCTGCGCAGCAACAGCGTGGTCAGCCACGTGCTGATCGACCGCGCCAGCGGCCGCGCCGAGGGCGTCGAGGCGATTGATCGCCAGAGCGGCGAGCACTTCTGCGCCAAGGCCCCCCTGGTGGTGCTCTGCGCCAGCACGATTGAGAGCCTCAGGCTGCTGCTGCACTCCCAGCAGCAGAGCGGCCTGGAGGACGTCAGCGGCAGGCTCGGGCAGGGGCTGATGGACCACATCTCCCGCAGCTGCTTCTTCTCGATCCCCGATCAACCGGCCGCGGGGAGCAGCGAACTCTCCGGTGCGGGCAGTTGCTTCATTCCGAACACCCTGGAATCACGGGACTTCAAACGGGGCTATGGCCTCTGGTGCGGCATCCAACGCTTTGATCCGCCCCAACTGCTGCAGCGCGAGCGCGGCAGTGCCGTGGGCTTCCTGATCGGCCATGGCGAGGTCCTCAGCCAAAGCCACAACCAGGTCAGCCTGCACCCCGAGCGCAGGGATGCCTGGGGGATTCCCATCGCCCATATCGACTGCCGCTGGGGCGAGAACGAGCAGGCCATGGTCGACCACATGGGCCAGCGGATGGAGGCGGTCGTGCGGTCGGCCGGCGGCCAGATCAAACCGCTCGCCGACCTCTTTGTGATGCCCCTGATTGAGCCGCTTGTTCAGGGCAGCCTGGCCCTCTCACCGGGGGCCGCCCCACCGGGCTACTACATCCATGAACTCGGGGGAGCGCCCATGGCGGAACGCGAGGAGCTGGGCGTTCTCAACCGCTGGAACCAGCTCTGGCGCACCCCCAACCTGCTGGTGACCGACGGCAGCTGCTGGCCCAGCGCCGGCTGGCAGAGCCCCACCCTCACAGAAATGGCCCTCACCTGGAGGGCCTGTGACCACGCTGCGGCCGCGATGAAGCGCGGGGAACTCTGAGGCGGGACTCAGGAGTCAGCTGCGCTGACGAACAGACCGTTGAGGTAGTGCTGGGTGACGGACTGGTCGCTGCAGCCGTTCTGGAACAGAAAACCAGCCAGGGCTGAGGTGATCACCCGGTACTGATCCCAATCGGGTCGATTGCTCAAGAAGGACTTCATCCCATCAAAGAGGGCCTCCGGCACCTCGGCCTCAAGGCTGATGCGAGGCGCCCCCTGGGGCTGATCGCTCGCCGGCTCCGACTGCTCCAGGCAGCGGTTCAGATGCGCCCGCTCCGGGTCCTCACCAAACAAGGGGTGATCGGAAACCTCTCGCTCTTGCAGGCCTTCAACACCCTGGTGGTTCAAGCGGCTGGGCTCCAACAATTCACTCCTGCGACGCCAACCAGCAAGCCACAAAGCGACGGCCCCCGTCAAAGCGTGTTGCATCCACGACACCGTGGGAGAGACAGGCTGAGACAGCAGTCGCTGACTGGGGTCTTGAACTGATTCCCAGACCGCTCAGGGCGTCGCCTAGCCATGGGCATCCCCCTGTCAAGCGACCTGCGGACGAAAGCGCGCATTCCCCAGGAATGCCCTTACCGCGCGCAAGCAGGTCGCGCAAGTTGTGGAAAAGATCAATCTCCCCTGGGGAAAAGCTCAGCCCCCTGGGGAAAGCCGGAAAAGATAAGCAGGGCTTATGCAGACCAGTCTCGTGGGACGCGCCTGGATTCGAGACGGTTGAGCGGGCTTATTCCGAGGGGTTTTCTTCCGATTTGGGACGCGGTTTGTAAAGCGTCTTCGGGCCGAGGGGGTGCTCGGCGTGGGGATAGGGGGTGTGGGTATGCCCGTGATCGTGAGCGTGATCGTGGCTGTGGTCGTGGCTGTGACCGTGCTCGTGGGAATGGTCGTGGTCGTGATGGTGGTGGTGGCCCAGGGGAATCGGGATGCCATCGGGCTGACAGGCACCGGTGCACTCGAGCTCGCAGAGGGTGCAGCCCTCGATCAGGCCCTCGACGTGGTGGTGGTGGCTCTGCTGGGGAGCCCCGACCTCGGTCTCAAAGCCCAGGACCTGAGCCCGGTACTTGCAGAGCGAGCAGTTCATCTGGGTCTCGCCGCGCACGACCTCCTCAACCCGCTCCTTAAAGGTGTCGATCACCAGAGGGTGATCCCCTAAGTAGGAGGCATCGACGAACTCCACCTCGGGATGGTCGGCCGCCACCAGCTGGGTGTGCTGGCGAATGCGACTGACCAGAACCCCAGAGAAGAGGAAATAGGGGAAGACGATCACCCGCTTGAAGCCCAGGCGCACCACATGGCGCAGGCCGGGCTCCACCAGGGGGAAGGTCACACCGGAATAGACGGTCTCGCCCCAGCCGAAGCCAAACCCCTCGACGAGCATCCGCGTCACCTTGGAGACGTTGGAGTTGGCATCGGGGTCGGAGGAGCCCCGGCCCACCACCACCAGCAGGGTCTCGGCCAGGGGCACCTCGGCCTGGGCGTTCGCCCGATCGAGGGCTTCGCGGATCCGGGCGCCGGCGGCCTGGATCATCTTGAGGTCGACCCCCAGCTCGCGGCCGTAATCAATGCGCAGGCCGGTCTCGGCGGCGTAACTATTGAGAACCGAGGGGATGTCGTTTTTGGCGTGGCCCGCGGCAAAGAGCATCCCGGGCACCGCCAGAACCCGCTTGACCCCCTGGGAGCGCAGGCTGTCGAGGCCGTCCCGCAGGATCGGGCGGGCAAATTCCAGATAGCCGTATTCGACCGGTACATCCGGCAGCTGGCGGCGCAGTCCCTGGGCCAACTGGGCGAATTCGGTGACGGCCTGTTTGTTGCGACTGCCGTGGCCGCAGATCATGACCCCGATCGGACCGCCGTCGACCGCCTGAAGATCCAGTTGCTGCGAGGGGTCTGTCATGGGAAGGCCTGCCTGCCTTGACCCTATCGGCCTAGGGTGACCCAAAGCCAAGCGTCAAAGCGTGCAGACGAGCGAGAACCACCGGTCCGGCGAGCTGAAGGAACTGGGCTGGAGCCCCGAAGACTGCCGTAAATACGAAGAGCTCTGGGAATACCGCCACCGCTGGGGCGCCATCAACCTGGAGCGCGAGGACCGGATCTTCCTGCGCAAGGCTGAGGCAGCCCTGCCCAAGATCGTCACCGGCAAGGCCGAGAAGAAAAAGCTCCAGGACAAGTCCTACTACCGCTGGCTCGCCTTCTACCGCGATGCCATGGCCACCAGCGATAGCGCCGCTGGTCTGGGTGAGAGCGAAGTGGCCGCCTGGCCGATCCTGCTGCAGGAGGAACTGCGGGCGATCGACTACTACCAGCCCGTGCTGGGTCTACCCGACACCCTCAAGGCCAAGGAACTGATCGCCGTGCGCGAGCAGCTCGCCAGCAAGGCGGCCGCCGCCGGCCGAGTCGCCCAGTTCGGTTTCGTCGATGTGCTCGAGGAACTCAAGCGCAACGAGAAGACCAGCTGGAAACCCCTACGCGGGGATGGCAACAGCGAGACCAGCTATCCGGTCCTGCCGGCCGATGCCGCTGAGGCTTTCCGCCAGGAGGCCCGCTCCACCTTGACCGCAGCGATCCGCGAGCTCTTCCCTTCCCTGAAGGACAGCGACAAGGAACCCCCGGCTGCCGACTGGCAGCCCTGAGCGGGCGCCCCACGCTCCAGACAGCAAAAAGCCCCCGGTGCAGTGCACCGGGGGCTTTCGTTTGTCGATGACGACGGGATCAGCCGAGGCCGATCTGGGTCAGGATGCCCTGGCCGGTCAGCAGTTCGGTGCCCAGGCCGATCACGAAGCCCATCATGGCCAGGCGGCCATTCCAGGTCTCAGCGAAAGCGACGAAGCCGAAACGGGTGTTGGAGTCAGCCATTGGAAGGCGTCGTTACGAAACGTGTAGGAACTGTAAAGCCTTGTGAAGCGACCTGGGGGTATTGGGGGCGACGGTTTCCCGTGCTTTTCAAGCGGCACTCCCTGGCCTCAGGACTTGTCCTTGCGGAGCTCAATGCCCTCGACCCAGTGGCGGTAGACCGTCTGACGGGTGCCATCCATCTCCTGGAAGCGCAGCCAGGCATTCCAGACCCCCGCCAAGGCGGCGCTCTTCCACGGCAACTGCCGCGCCGCCGGAAGACTTTTCAGCGGCTGGGGCACCAACAAGGTGAGGTTGGGCTGGAGCACGTTCCAGGACGCCCCCTGCTGCGCCGTCACCAAAACCGCATCCAGCCGGCCCTCCTGCAGCGCCTTCAGCAATGCATCGGTCCCCTGGGAGCTGATGAATTTGGCCTGGGGCAACCAGCCGGCAACGAGGCGCAGCAGGAATGGGGCTTCAAACCCCAGGCCCACCCGCAGACCTTGGACCTCCACCAGATCACTCCACTGGCGCTTGCTGCTCAGGGCTGAGCCCTTGATCAGCAGGGCAACGCCGTAGGTCAGGTGCGCATCGGTGAAGCGAGTGCGGGCCGCCTGCATCGGCGCCATGACGTCACTGGAGAGCTTGAGGTCGCAGTAGCCCCGCTCCAGGGCCTGCAGCCCATCAGGGCGGGGGTCGTTCTCGTTGCCGATCCGGTCGATCAGGACATAACTGGGCTTGAGGCCCATCTGCTTGGCAAAGAGCATCCCCATCTCCACATCGGCTCCCACCAGCTCGCCATCGGCATTGCGATAGGCCATCGGATAGTCCTGCTCATGGACGCAGTAGCGAATCGCCTGGGCCCGGCGAATCGCTTGCCAATCCCCCGGCTGATCCACGGGCGACCAGCCCTGCACCACAGGGGCGCGGCCCTTGGCCAGGGCAAAGTCCTGGTGCATCAACTGGTCGCGGGCGCTATTGACCGGCTTGGGCAGCAGCTGGAAGCCCACACGGCTCAAGAGAACAAATCCCGGGAAGACCGCCAGGGCGGTGGCCGCCGGCACCAGGCGCCTGAAGCGCTTGGGAAACCCCTCAAGCGACACCCAGGTGCCGATGATCACCAGGGCGATGACGCTCATGCAGGCCAGCAGGGTGCCCAGACGCGCCACCGCCAGTTGATCAATGGCGATGTAGAGCTGCACCAGATCGCTGGGCAGGCCCATGCGATCCAGCAGAAAGGTCATCGCCAAAATCCCCTCAAGGAAGGCACTGGCCAGACCCGTCAGCAGGAAGCCCGGCATCTCCTGCAGGCTGATGGAGTTGCCCGTCAGCCAACCGGCAAAGGGCACAAAGGCGAGGGAGAGCAGGCGCCCCATGTCCGGAAAGACCAGGGCCAGCGGCGCCAGCACCTCAACGGGAAGGTCCACCTGATCCTTGAGCTCCTGCTCGCTCACCCCTGGAGCCAGGTGCGCCGCACGGGCCTCGTAGAGGAGCTTTTTGGAGAGCTCCACCAAGATCGGCAGCACCACGAGCATGTTCGCGGTGGCAAAGGCGATGGTCAGTGGGGTGCGGAAGCTGCGCAGCAACTGGCGCACCGGAATCGGCGTCACCCCGGCAATCACCAGGGGCAAAAACAAGCCGGCCAGCAGCAGCGCGATCCCGCCCTGCAGCACGACATAGACCGCCAGGCGCGGCAGCTGGGAGCTCTCGATCGAGGCGCTGGCTGTCGCCAGGATCGCGAACACCCCAAGCGGGGTGAAACGGGCCACAAAGGCGGAGATGCCGAGTAGGGCCTCGGCGATCCGGTCAAAGACGTCGATCAGCGGTTGCCGTTTTGGAACGGCGATCAGGGCAATGCCAAGCGCCAGGGAGAACAGCACCACCGCCGGGATCTGGGTCTCCGCGAAGGCCGCAAAGGGGTTCACCGGAATGAAGAGCTCGGTGAGGTCCAGGGGCTTGGGGGCCTGCAGCAGGCTCGGCTTGAAGAACGAGGCGTCATGCCAGCTGGGGAAGCCCAAGGGCACCAGCAACACCGCCAGCAGCACCACCAGCCAAAAGCCGATCAGCACCAGGGCCGAGCGGCCCAGCAACCGGCTGGCCTGAGCGAACTGCAGGCGCCCCACCCCGGCGATCAAGGACACGCTCAAAAAGGGCAGGACCGGCATCTGAAACAGCCGAATGAAGCCATCCCCAAGGCCACTCAACGGCGCCAGGGCCGAGGCGGGCAGCAGCCGGCCCACCAGGATCCCGGCCACCAGGCCCTCCAGGATCTGAATGGCCAGGTTCTGGCGCAGAAACAGCCGCACCGGAGCAAGCCAGGTGGCCCCTCGATCGATCCTCACCACACCCAAGTCCTGCCCTGCCTGCAGGATGCGCAGAGGCCGCGAGATCGCCAACCGCAGCCTCGCAACTGTTTAAAGAGCCGGTCTCTGGCTAGTTGGTGGATGTGGAACAGTCACCAACCCACGAACGGCGAACGTCCTTCGTCGTGTTGCTGCTCGGTGCGGGCACGCTGATCGGCTTGCACGCCACGAACCTCCTGCCCTGGCTGCTGGAGGGAAGTGTCCTCCCACTGCTGCTGGGTCTAGCTGGGCTTGGAGGGGTCATCCTGCTGCTCGCCCTGCGGGTGGTCCATTACGCCGATGCCCTGGCGATTCGGCTGGGGGAACCGTTTGGAACGCTGATCCTGACCGGTTCAGCCGTGGTGGTGGAGCTCGCCCTGATTGCCAGCACCATGGGCAGCGGAGAGGCCAACCCAACCCTGGCCCGCGATTCGATGTTCGCGGTGCTGATGATCGCCCTCACCGGAATCAAGGGCATCAGCGTCTTTGAGGCCGCTCGAGAACAGGAGAAAACGCTGCGGGAGCCCCTGCAAGACAGTGATCTGGCTGCCATGAACCTCGGCGGGAGCATGACCTACGTGAACCTGATTACGACCATCAGTGTTCTGGCGCTCATCGTTCCGAACTTCACCACCCAAACCACAGAAGCCAACTTCAACGGCCCCGGAAATGTGGTCCTGATTGGTGCGGCTCTTGGGCTCTTCAGCGTCTTTATCGCCTTTCAAACCGGTAGCTACCGCGGGCTGTTCACCGAAAGCCGCGAGCAACGCCAATGGCTCGGGGCAGCGGATGGCGGCCATGAGGGCATCCCAGAGGTTGCCCCGGCGGTGGCTTGGCTCGCTGCTGGGCTGCTGATTCTCGTGATCAACGCGGAGTCCATGGGCGAGCTGATTGAGGCCAGCCTGAATGGACTCGGGTTGCGCAGCGCCATTGGCGGCACGCTGGTTGGCCTCTTGGTGTTGGCCCCTGAAGCACTCAACGCCCTCAGAG